>WGLY01000024.1 GCA_016125335.1 Frankiales bacterium | reverse complement strand
GGGCAGGGTGACCGGGGTGATGTCGGCGGGCCAGAACCCCGACGCGATCGCCGCTTCGGCCAGGTTCTGGCTGCGCACCCCGAACTCGTCCTGCTCGGCCCGGGAGATCCCCCGCGCCTGCGCCACGTTCTCCGCCGTCTGACCCATGGCGATGTAGACGTCGGGCAGCGCGCCCGTCTCGCGCGGGTCGCTCCACGTGCCCTCGCCCGCGGCCAGCCGGGCCGTGCGCCCGACGGCGTCGTCGAACACGGAGTTCTGCGTGCCGGGGATGCCGTCGGCGGCGCCGAACTGGAACCGGCTCACGGTCTCGACGCCGGCGGAGACGAACACGTCGCCCTCGCCCGCCTTGATGGCGTGGAAGGCCATCCGCGTGGTCTGCAGGCTCGAGGAGCAGTAGCGGTTGACCGTGGTGGCGGGGACGTCGTCCCAGCCGAGCATCACCGCCGCCACGCGCGCGATGTTGTAGCCGGACTCGCCGGCCGGCTGGCCGCAGCCCACCATGAGGTCGTCGATGTCGGCCGGGTCGAGGCCGGGCACCTGGTCGACGGCGGCCCGCACCATCTGCACGAGCAGGTCGTCCGGGCGGATCGAGGCCAGCGAGCCCTTGACGGCGCGGCCGATGGGCGAGCGGGCGACGGAGACGATCACGGCCTCGGGCATGCGGGTCCTCCGGGGTGCGATGGGGTGCGGGGACGCCGGCGCGGCGTTCCTGGTGCTGGTCGGGTGGTGCGCGCGGGTCAGAGCCCGAGGTCGCGACCGATGAGCTCCTTCATGATCTCGTTCGAGCCGGCCCAGATCTTGGTCACGCGTGCGTCGCGCCACGCACGGGCGACGCGGTACTCGTTCATGTACCCGTAGCCGCCGTAGAGCTGCACGCAGGCGTCGAGCACGTCGTTCTGCACCTGCGCCGACCACCACTTCGCCTTGGCGGCGTCGACGGCGCTCAGCTCGCCCTCGACGAAGGCCATCACGGCCTGGTCCACGAAGGCCTGCGCCACCTCGACCTGGGTGACGAGCTCGGCGATGAGGAACTTGTTGTGCTGGAAGGAGCCCACTGACTGCCCGAAGGCCTTGCGCTCCTTGGTGTAGGCGATGGTCTCCTCGAGGATCGTCGCGGCGTGGGCGATGTTGGACACCGCCGCCCCGAGCCGCTCCTGCGGGAGCCGCTCCATCATGTGGATGAACCCGCGATCCACCTCGCCGATGCGGTTGGCGTCGGGCACGCGGACGTCGGCGAAGAACAGCTCCGCGGTGTCGGACTCGGTCTGGCCCACCTTGTCGAGCTTGCGCCCGCGGGTGAAGCCCTCCATGCCGGTCTCGACGCCGAACAGCGTGATGCCCTTGGCGCCCTGGCCCGGCGTGGTGCGCGCCGCGACGACGACGAGGTCGGCGCCCCAGCCGTTGGTGATGAACGTCTTGGACCCGTTGAGCAGCCAGGAGTCGCCGTCGCGCACGGCCGTGGTGCGCAGCGCGGCGAGGTCCGAGCCGCCGCTCGGCTCGGTCATCGCGATGGCGGTCACCAGCTCGCCGCTGCAGAACCGGGGCAGCCAGCGCTGCTTCTGCTCCTCGGTGCACAGGTCGCGCAGGTAGGGAGCGACGACGTCGCCGTGGATCCCGATGCAGCTCGACACCGCGGCGCTCACGCGCGACATCTCCTCGGCGAACACCGCGTTGAAGCGGTAGTCGTTCGCCTCGGTGCCGCCGTAGGCCTCGGGGATCTCGAGGCCGAGCAGGCCCTGCTTGCCCGCCTCGATCCACACGTCGCGCGCGATCGCCCGAGCCTCGAGGAACTCCGGCATCCGCGGCACGACCTCGCGGTCGAGGAACTCCCGGCACGAGGCGCGGAACGCGTCGTGGTCCTCGGTGTAGATGCGGCGCTTCACGTCGTCCTCCTGGGCTGCGCTACCGGCGGGTAACCGTGCTCTCCGACGGTACCCCCGGCCCCTCCCCCCGGCCTCCCCGGTCCGGGGGCGGGAGGCAGACGAAGGCCCAGGGGTGCTCGCCCACGCGGGCCAGCACCACCACGCGCGAGGCGCGCCCCGGCGGCAGCCGCAGGTCGCGCCGGACGGCGTCCGGGTCCAGCGAGGTGGCGCGCTTCTTGACCACCACGTGCCCGACGCCGCCGGCCACCAGCGCCGCGCGCAGCGCACCGAGGTCGTACGGCAGCACCTCCTCCACAGCGAAGGCCCGGCCGAGCGGGCCGGGCCGCGGTCGCGGACCGTCCGCAGCCACCAGCGCGACCCTCGGGTCGAGCAGTCGGCCGTCCAGGCGCTCGGCCAGGGCGGCCACCAGGCCGGCGCGGATCACGGCGTCGTCCGGCTCGACCAGCCACGCGCCCGGGGCACCCACGGGGGGCGCGGGCTCGTCGGCCAGCGCGACCGGGGAGTCCAGCACCGCCACCGTGGGCGCGCCGCCGGCGACGGTCCGCACGGCCACGGCGCGACTCCGTGCCCCGGGGCCGGCCAGCGCCGGCCAGGCGAGCTCGGCCTCCACCAGGTCGCCGTCGACCGAGGTCCACGTGGCGGTGCCGCCGCCCGGGGTGAGCTCGTGCGGGACGCCGGGGGCCACCTTGGCGGCGGTGCGCGGCACCCGCTCGGCCACCCGGGCGACCCACGACCACGGGGGCGACCAGGCCCCGGGATCGGCCACGCGGCGGCTGCGCCCGTCGCGCCGGGAGCGCGGGTCGCGCCGGGCCGGGTCGGCGAACGCGGCGTCCGCCCCGCGCAGGGCCGTGCCGAGCACGTCGTCCTCGGTGACGTCGCCGACGACGACGTCGACCGCGTCGCCGAGCCCGAGCGCGGCGAGGTTGTGCGCCGCGAGCGCCGCGGTGACGGCGTCGCGCTCGACCGCGGTCACCCGCAGCCCGGCCCGCGCGAAGGCGGCGGCGTCGAGCCCGAGCCCGCAGCCGAGGTCGGCGACCTGCCGGGCCCCGGCGGCCGCGTAGCGCGTGGCCCGCAGGTCGGCCACCACGGTGCGGGTGGCCTGCTCGAGGGCTTCCTCGGTGAGCAGCAGGTGGTCGGCCAGGCCGCCGAGGCGCGGGCGGGCGCGGCGGCGCAGCCGCACCTGGGTCAGCGCGGCGGCGGCCAGGGCGGGGTCGGCGTCGGGGACGGCCCGGCGCAGCGCGGCGGCCGCGCGCAGCGGGTCCACCGCGGCCGCGTCGCCCGCCGCGGCCCGGGCGTGGGCGTCCTCGTCGTGGGCCGTCGCCGCGGCCAGCAGCCGCTGCCCGGGCGGGGCGGCCAGGGCCGCCACGGTCGCGAGGTCCACGCCCGCGAGGGTGGCAGACACGGCCCGGCGACGGGGCGCGGCGGGGCCGGGCGACCCCCCGCCCTGGCACTCGGGTTGACCGAGTGCCAACTCGTTCCTAGGGTTGGCTCGTTGGCACTCTCCCCCCGAGAGTGCCACGCCCGAGGACCGGTGCGGCACCCGCGACGACGCCCCGGAACTCCATCCGTGCACCACGACCCTTTCAAGGTGGAGGACAGACCGTGTCGGTCACCATCAAGCCGCTCGAGGACCGGATCCTCGTGAAGACCACCGAGGCGGAGCAGACCACCGCGTCCGGCCTCGTGATCCCGGACACCGCCAAGGAGAAGCCCCAGGAGGGCGAGGTCCTCGCCGTCGGTCCGGGCCGCTTCGAGGACGGCCAGCGCCTGCCGCTCGACATCAAGGTCGGCGACAAGGTCATCTACTCGAAGTACGGCGGCACCGAGGTCAAGTACGACGGCGAGGACTACCTCCTGCTGTCGGCGCGCGACGTGCTCGCCGTCGTCGTCAAGTAGCCCCGGAGCCGGGCGGGCCGCGCCCGCCCACGGCGTCGCCGCACGATCGCGGCGCCATCCCGCGAGGTCGGGCACCCCGACCCGCACGCGCCAGGACGTGATCCGCCCCGGGGCCCCCGGGCCCCGGGGCGGAACCGTCACGCAGCCAACGAAGGAACGGCACACACCATGGCCAAGATCCTGGAGTTCGACGAGGACGCGCGTCGCAGCCTCGAGCGCGGCGTCAACGCGCTCGCCGACGCCGTCAAGGTGACGCTCGGCCCGCGCGGCCGCAACGTCGTCATCGACAAGAAGTGGGGCGCGCCCACGATCACCAACGACGGCGTGACCATCGCCCGTGAGGTGGAGCTCGAGGACTCCTACGAGAACCTCGGTGCCCAGCTCGCCAAGGAGGTCGCGACCAAGACCAACGACGTCGCGGGCGACGGCACCACCACCGCCACCGTGCTGGCCCAGGCGATGGTCCGCGAGGGCCTCAAGGTCGTCACGGCCGGCGGCGCCCCGATGGAGCTCAAGCGCGGCATCGACAAGGCCGTGTCCGCGATGAACGACCGCCTGCTCGAGGTCGCGCGCGAGGTCTCCGGCAAGTCCGAGATCGCCGACGTCGCGACGATCTCCTCGCAGGACCGCGCCATCGGCGAGCTGATCGCCGAGGCGTTCGACAAGGTCGGCAAGGACGGCGTGATCTCCGTCGAGGAGTCGAGCAGCACCGCGCTCGAGCTCGACTTCACCGAGGGCATGCAGTTCGACAAGGGCTACATCTCGCCCTACTTCATCACCGACGCCGAGCGGATGGAGGCCGTCCTCGAGGACGCCTACGTCCTGGTCGTCCAGAGCAAGATCTCGGCGGTCTCCGAGCTGCTCCCGCTGCTCGAGAAGGTCGTGCAGGCGGGCAAGCCGCTGTTCGTCATCGCCGAGGACGTCGAGGCCGAGGCGCTCTCGACCCTCGTGGTCAACCGGATCCGCGGCACCTTCTCGTCGGTGGCGGTCAAGGCCCCGGCGTTCGGCGACCGCCGCAAGGCGATCCTGCAGGACATCGCGATCCTCACCGGCGCGCAGGTCGTGGCCGCCGAGGTCGGGCTCAAGCTCGACCAGGTGGGCCTCGAGGTGCTCGGCACCGCCCGTCGCGTCGTGGTCACCAAGGACGACTCGACGATCGTCGACGGCGGTGGCGACCACCAGGCCGTCGCGGACCGGGTCGCGCAGATCCGGGCCGAGATCGAGAACACCGACAGCGACTGGGACCGCGAGAAGCTCAACGAGCGCCTCGCCAAGCTCGCCGGCGGCGTCTGCGTCATCAAGGTCGGCGCGCACACCGAGGTGGAGCTCAAGGAGAAGAAGCACCGCATCGAGGACGCCGTCTCCGCGACCCGCGCCGCGATCGAGGAGGGCATCGTCGCCGGTGGCGGCTCCGCCCTCGTGCACGCCTCCTCGGTGCTCGCCGACAATCTCGGGCTCGAGGGCGACGAGGCGACCGGCGTCGGCATCGTGCGCCGGGCGGCGATCGAGCCGCTGCGCTGGATCGCCGAGAACGGCGGCGAGCAGGGCTACGTCGTCGTGTCCAAGGTCGCCGAGCTCCCCGTGGGCAACGGCTTCAACGCCGCCACGGCGCAGTACGAGGACCTCATGGCCGCCGGCGTCATCGACCCGGTGAAGGTCACGCGGTCCGCGCTGGCCAACGCGGCCTCGATCGCCGGTCTCCTGCTCACCACCGAGGCGCTCGTGGTGGAGAAGAAGGAGGAGGCCGAGGACGACGGCCACGGCCACGGCCACTCGCACGGCCCCGGCGGTCACACGCACTGACCCCACCCCGGCCGCGGGTCGCCGCCGCCGGGCACGACGAGGCCCCGCCTGCTGCGTGCAGGCGGGGCCTCGTCATGTCACCGCCGGCCGGTCGTGCGGGGCGTCGCAGGCGCCCCCGGCGGCGGGCGCCGGTCCGGGAAGGAGGGGACCGGACCGGCTGCGGGGTCAGGCCGAGCGCATCCCCGGGATGCGGCGCTTGAGGTAGACGGCCTCGCGGTCGTCCTCGGACATGCCGCCCCACACGCCGTAGGGCTCGCGGACCGAGAGCGCGTGCGCGGCGCACTGGGCCACGACGGGGCAGCGGGCGCAGACCGACTTGGCGGCCAGCTCGCGCGAGAGCCGCGAGGGGCCCCGCTCGCCCTCGGGGTGGAAGAACAGGTCGCTGTCCTCGCCGCGGCAGGCAGCGTGCAGCTGCCAGTCCCAGATGTCGGCGTTGGGCCCGGGGAGCCGGGAGACGTCTGCCATGGGGACCGCCTCGTTTCCTGCGTCGATCGAGGGTCGGGAAGAGCCGCGGGGACCGGTGCGTCCGAGCGGCTCCGGGGAGTTGATGAGAACCTAATACCGCGCCATAGGTTGGTCAACTAGCGAAGGTGAACAATTTCTTATGAGGGTGCTGAGAGCGCCCTGCGCGGGGCCCTCGACTGTCCACAGGCAGCCGGAGCCAGCGGGGCGCCGGCCCGTGCGGGCGGGGCTCGAGGCGCCGGCGTTCATCAACAGGCCTGCTCACAGCCTGTGGACACGCACAGCCGGGGCACAGGTCGGGCGACCGGCTCCGTCCCGTCCGGCGTCGGGCGGGCGCCCCGGCGGACGCCGGCGACGCGCCGATAGTCGGACGGCGACCGGATCGTGACGTGATTCCGGCGCGGTTCTGGCGCGTCTCCGGATGCACCGGAGGCGCGGACCCCACACACTGGGCCGGTCATGACCGACCACGCGCAGGACCGGCCCGAGCCGGACCACGGCACCCTCGCCCTCGCCGACGGGCCGAGCCTCACCGTCGCCGCCGTCGCCCGCCGCCTCGGCGTGGCGCCGGCGACGCTGCGCACCTGGGACCGCCGCTACGGCCTCGGCCCGTCGGCCCGCTCCGCGGGGTCGCACCGGCGCTACTCGGCCGAGGACGTCGCCCGGCTGGACCTCATGCGCCGGCTGGTGAACGCCGGGGCTCCGCCCGGGGAGGCGGCCCGCGCCGCCCTGGCGGCCGAGGTCACCCCGGAGCCCGTGCTCGGCCCGGGCGCCGCCGCCGGCCCCGTGCCGGCCCGACCGCGCGCCGGCGGCGACCCGGCCGACCCCGCCGCCGTCGACCTCGTCGACGCCTTCCCCGAGCTCGCCGACCTCGACCCGCACGACGAGCCGCTGCTCGTGGCCGCTTCGGCGGCCTCCGCCGTGCGCGGCCTCGCCCGCGCCGCGGCCACCCTGGACTCGGCCACCTGCGCGCGCATCGTGGGCGACTCGCTCCAGCACCGGGGCGTCGTGTGGACGTGGGACAACCTGCTCGTGCCGGTGCTCGCCGGGATCGGGCGGCAGTGGGAGAGCAGCGGCCGCGGCATCGAGGTGGAGCACTTGCTCTCCGAGACGGTCGCGGCCGGCCTCGGGCAGACCGCCGGACGGCTGCGCAACCCGGTCAACCCCCGGCCCGTGCTGCTCGCCGCGGCCGAGGAGGAGCTGCACTCGCTGCCTCTGCTCGCCGTGGCGGCGGCGCTGGCCGAGCGGCGCATCGGGTCCCGTGTGCTCGGCGCCCGGGTGCCGCACGAGGCCCTGCTGGCCGCGGTGCGCCGCACCGGACCGGCCGTCGTGCTGGTGTGGTCGGCCATCGCGCGGCCCGCCACGGCCGACCGCCTCGCCGAGCTGTGGTCGGTGCGCCCGGCACCCCTCGTGCTGGCCGCCGGGCCGGGCTGGGACGCCGTGCCCCCCGGCGTGGGCCGGATGAGCGACCTCGTCGGCACCGTCGCCCGGATCTCCCGCGCCGTCGGCGTCTGAGGCGCACCCGCGCCGTCGCGCACGCGCGCGTCCGGCGACTCCGGGGCCCCGGCCGATACGCTCCGGGCACCGGCCCCCGCCGCGTGCCGCGACGGAGCACCCCGACGGAGCACTCGTGGACGACACCCTCACCGACCTGCTCGCCACCGGCGAGCGGGCGGCGTTCCACGGGCGCCCCACCGCCGGCATCGCCCCGCTCCAGCGGGCCGTCGAGCTCGCGCACGCGCACGGCCACGACGCCGAGGCGACCGCCGCGGCCTGGCTGCTCGGCGTCTGCCTGTCGGCCTCGGGCCGCTACGGCTCGGCCATGGTGGTGCTCGAGCCGCTCGCGGTGAGCTCGCCCGAGCTGCCCGACCGCCGCCTGTTCGCCTCCCTCGCCGCGGCCACGCTCGCCTCCGTCTCGCGCCAGCTCGGCCGCCACGCCGAGGGGCGCGCGATCGACAACCGCGCGCTCGAGCTGGCCGGCGACGCGGCCGAGGCGCGCTTCGACGCGCTGCTCGGCCTCGCCGCCGACGCCGTGGGGCTCGACGACGTCACCGCCGCCGACGCCGCGCTCGGCGAGGCCGTGGCGGTGGCCGACGGACGCCCGGACTGGTGGCGCCAGCGGGTGCGCCTGGACTGGGTGCGCGCGGAGGTCGCGCTGCTGCGCGACCGGCCCGAGGAGGCGGTCGCCCGCTCCACCACCGCGATCGCGGCGGCGGAGGCGGCCGGCGCGCCGCGCCACGTCGCGAAGGGACTGCTGTTCTGCGGGGTCTCCCAGGTGCAGGCGGGGGCCTTCGACGAGGCGGCCCACAGCCTGCGCCGCGCGGCGTCCCTGGCCGAGAGCCTCGGCGCCGTCCCGCTGGTGTGGCCGGCCCGTGCCGTGCTCGGCGCTCTGGTGGCGGCCACTGCCCCCGAGGAGGGAGCGGCCGCGCTGCTCTCCGCCCGCCAGGTGGTGCGCCAGATCGCCGAGGACCTGCCCGGCCCCTTCGCCGAGGACTGGCTGGCCCGCCCCGACATCGCCGCGCTGCTCGCCGACTGAGCGGCGCCGGCACGGCCTGCGACTGAAGTCCGGGCCGGTTCGTGCCGAACACTCCTGGGACGGCACCTGCGAGCGGTGCCCCTCACCGGGAGGACGTGCGCCCCGCCATGACCACCGTTCTCGTGTGCGACGACGCCCCGCTGGCGCGGGAGGCGATCCGCCGGGCCGTGGGCGCCGTGCCCGGGATCGAGCGCGTGACGGCCGCGGGCAGCGGCGAGGAGGTCCTCGCCCGCTTCCCCATCGAGCGGCCCGACCTCGTGCTCATGGACGTCCGGATGCCCGGCATCGGCGGGGTGGAGGCCTCGCGCCGGCTCGTCGCGGCGCACCCGGACGCCGCCATCGTCATGCTCACCATGGGGGAGGACCCCGAGGGCGTGGCCCGGGCGGTCTCGGCGGGTGCCCGCGGGTACGTCGCCAAGGATGCCTCTCGCGAGGAGGTCGCGGCCACGGTCGCCCTGGCCCTGGCCGCGACGCGCGAGAGCCCGGCGTCGCGCTCGGCCCGCATCCGCCCCGCCGGCAGCCCGCCCGCCCTCACCGAGCGCGAGCAGCAGGTGCTCGACGGCATGAGCCGCGGGAAGTCCAACGCCGAGATCGGCCGCGAGCTGTACCTGTCCGAGGACACCGTGAAGACCCACGCGCGCCGCCTGTTCCGCAAGCTCGCCGCCGCCGACCGGGCGCAGGCTGTCGCCCTCGGCTTCCGCTGGGGCTTCCTGAGGTAAGCCCGTGGCATCCCGCCTGGCGGCGTTGTCCTCCTCGGGCGCACCCCAGTGCGCCTCTCGTCGTCCGCCTTGCCAGACGGGCGCCACGGCCTTCCTCATCGGGTGCTGAGGGGCCTGCTCTCGTCGTGGGGTGCTGACGCTCGGGGTGACGGTCCGTTCTGAGGGGCCTGCTCTCGTCGGGGCGTGCTGCCGCTCGGGGTGACGATCCGTTCTGAGAGTCCTGCTCTCGTCGTGGCTTGCTCCCGCTCGGGGTGACGATCCGTGGTGAGGGTCCTGCTCTCGTCGGGGCGGGCTCGCGCTCGGGGTGGGCATGCCTCGTGAGCCTGCTGATGCGGGGTTAGGGCGGCGGCGTTCGGCGGTGGGGGGTGCGGGTGGGTCCGGGTACCCTGGTGCTCACCGCCCCGCTGCTGGAAGGCCACCCGTGTCGGACACCCACGGCATCCCGGAGAAGTTCGCTGCGCTCGGGCTCACCTACGACGACGTCCTGCTGCTGCCGGGGGAGACCGACGTCGTGCCCTCGGACGTCGACACCACCTCGCGGCTGACGCGCACGATCTCGCTGCGCGTGCCGCTCGTGTCGGCGGCGATGGACACCGTCACCGAGGCGCGGATGGCGATCGCGATGGCGCGCCAGGGCGGCCTCGGCGTGCTGCACCGCAACCTGTCGATCGAGGACCAGGCCTACCAGGTCGACCTCGTGAAGCGGACCCAGACCGGGATGATCTCCAACCCGATCACCATCGGGCCCAAGGCCACCCTCGAGGAGCTCGACGAGAAGTGCGGCCAGTACCGCGTCTCGGGCCTGCCGGTCGTCGACGAGGGCGACGTCCTGCTCGGCATCGTCACCAACCGCGACCTGCGGTTCACCCCCGTCGCCGAGTGGGGCACCACCCTCGTGAGCGACGTCATGACGCCGATGCCGCTCGTCGTCGGCCACGACGGCATCGATCGCGAGGAGGCCACGCTGCTGCTGCGCCAGCACAAGCGCGAGCGGCTGCCGATCGTCGACGACGCCGGGCGCCTCACCGGGCTCATCACGGTGAAGGACTTCGTGAAGTCCGAGCAGTTCCCGAACGCCACCAAGGACGCCGACGGCCGGCTCATGGTCGGCGCCGCGATCGGGTACTTCGGCGACGCCTGGGAGCGGGCCACCACGCTGGTGGAGGCCGGGGTCGACGTGCTGGTCGCGGACACCGCGCACGGGCACGTCCGGCTGCTGCTCGACATGGTGGCGCGGCTCAAGGCTGATCCCGCCACCCGGAACGTGCAGGTGATCGGCGGCAACGTCGCCACGCGGGCCGGCGCGCAGGCGTTCGTGGACGCCGGCGCCGACGCCGTGAAGGTGGGCGTGGGTCCCGGCTCGATCTGCACCACGCGCGTGGTCACCGGCGTCGGCGCCCCGCAGATCACCGCGGTCCACGACGCCTCGCTGGCCTGCCGCCCGGCGGGCGTGCCCGTCATCGCCGACGGCGGCCTGCAGTACTCCGGCGACATCGCCAAGGCGCTCGTCGCGGGGGCGGAGTCGGTGATGCTCGGCTCGATGCTCGCCGGCTGCGACGAGAGCCCCGGCGAGGTCATCTTCGTCAACGGCAAGCAGTACAAGAGCTATCGCGGCATGGGCTCGCTCGGGGCCATGAGCTCGCGCGGGAAGAAGTCCTACTCCAAGGACCGCTACTTCCAGGCCGAGGTCGACAGCGACGACAAGATCGTGCCCGAGGGCGTCGAGGGGCGCGTCGCCTACCGCGGCCCGCTCTCGGCGGTGGCCCACCAGCTCGTCGGCGGCCTGCGCCAGTCGATGTTCTACGTCGGGGCGCGCACCGTGCCGGAGCTCCAGGAGCGCGGGCGGTTCATCCGGATCACGGCGGCCTCGCTCAAGGAGAGCCACCCGCACGACATCCAGATGACGGCCGAGGCCCCCAACTACCCGTCCTGACCCCGCGCAGCCGCGCCCGGCGGTCGCCCGCTGACCCTTCGTCGTGAGGACACCCGTGACCGAGATCGAGATCGGCCGCGCCAAGCGCGCGCGTCCCGCGTACTCCCTCGACGACATCGCGGTCGTCCCGAGCCGGCGCACCCGCGACCCCGAGCTCGTGTCGGTGGCCTGGCGCATCGACGCCTACAGCTTCGACACCCCGGTGCTCGCCGCGCCGATGGACTCGGTCGTCTCCCCGGCGACGGCGGTGCAGATCGGCCGGCTCGGCGGCCTCGGCGTGCTCGACCTCGAGGGCCTCTGGACCCGCCACGAGGACCCCACCCCGCTGCTCGACGAGGTGGCCTCGCTGCCCGACGAGCGGGTCGTGCCGCGGCTGCAGGAGATCTACACCGCGCCGGTCCGCGAGGAGCTCATCACGGCGCGCATCGCCGAGATCCGCGCGTCCGGCGTCACCGTGGCGGCGGCGCTCTCGCCGTCGCGCACCGCGCAGTTCGCCAAGACCGTCGTGGACGCCGGGGTCGACCTGTTCGTCATCCGCGGCACCACCGTGAGCGCCGAGCACGTCACCCGCGAGGGCGCGCCCGAGCCGCTGAACCTCAAGCAGTTCATCTACGAGCTCGACGTGCCGGTCATCGTCGGCGGCTGCGCCACCTACCAGGCCGCCCTGCACCTCATGCGCACCGGTGCGGCCGGGGTCCTGGTGGGCTTCGGCGGCGGCGCCGCGCACACCACGCGCGACGTGCTCGGCGTGCGGGTGCCCATGGCGTCCGCGATCGCCGACGTCGCGGCCGCCCGGCGCGACTACCTCGACGAGAGCGGCGGGCGCTACGTGCACGTCATCGCCGACGGCGGCGTCGGCCGCTCGGGCGACCTCCCCAAGGCCATCGCCTGCGGCGCCGACGCCGTGATGGTCGGCTCGCCGCTCGCGCGCGCCGAGGAGGCGCCCGGGCGCGGCTACCACTGGGGGATCGAGGCGACCCACGCCGAGCTGCCGCGGGGCGAGCGGGTGCACCTCGGCCAGGTCGGCACCCTCGCGGAGATCCTGCACGGCCCGTCGCGCACGGCCGACGGCACGATGAACCTCGTCGGCGCGCTGCGCCGGGCGATGGCCACCACCGGGTACTCCGACCTCAAGGAGTTCCAGCGGGTCGAGGTCGTCGTCACCACCAACCGCTGAGCAGCGGGGCGGCGCCCGGCAGGCTACCGGCGGGTAACCACCGTGGGTACGCTGCGCCCATGAGCGCGCAGGCATCCGCCGGACCCTCCTCGACCGCCCCGCCCACGGGCTCCGACCGCGCCGGCCCCGCCCTGCGCCCGGAGCTCGTGACCCGCCTGCTGCGCCACGCCGTCGTCTCTCCCGGGGCCGAGGTGCGCGAGACCGTCGCGCCGTTCACCGGGGGCCTCGCGGCGCGGCTGCCGCTCTCGACCGAGGTCGACGTCGACGCCGCCTACGCCATGGCGCGCCGCGCCCAGCGGCAGTGGGCCGCCCGCCCGGCCCGCGAGCGCGCGCGGGTGTTCCTGCGCTTCCACGACCTCGTGCTCGACCGGCAGGCCGAGGTGCTCGACATCGCCCAGACCGAGACCGGCAAGGCCCGGCGCGACGCCTTCGAGGAGCTGCTCGACTGCGCGCTCAACGCGCGCCACTACGGGCGGGTCGGTCCGGCGCTGCTGGCCCCGCAGCGCAGGCTCGGCGTCTTCCCGACGCTCACCCGCACCACCGAGCACCACCACCCCAAGGGCGTGGTCGGCGTCGTCTCGCCGTGGAACTACCCGATCACCCTCGCGGTCACCGACGCGCTGCCGGCGCTCGTCGCGGGCAACGGCGTCGTGCTCCGGCCGGACCCGCAGACCACCGTGACGGCGCTGTGGGCGGTGGACCTCATGCGCGAGGCGGGGCTGCCCGAGGGGCTCATGCCCGTGGTCATCGGCGACGGCGCCACGGTCGGCCGCGCGGTGCTCGACCGCGCGGACTACGTGATGTTCACCGGGTCGACCCGGGTCGGCCGCGAGGTCGCGGCGCGGGCGGGCGAGCGGCTCGTGGGCTGCTCCCTCGAGCTGGGCGGCAAGAACGCGCTGGTGGTGCGGGCCGACGCCGACATCGAGCGCACCGCGGAGATCGCCGAGCGGGCCTGCTTCGCCAACTCCGGGCAGCTGTGCATCGGGATCGAGCGCGTGCTGGTGCACGAGGACGTCGCCGACGCGTTCCTCGAGGCGTTCCTCGCCCGGGTGCGCGCCCTGCGGCTCAAGCCCGGCGTCGGCTGGGGGGCCGACATGGGCTCGCTCATCTCGGCCAAGCAGCGCGACAACGTCCTCGCCCACGTCGAGGACGCCGTCGCCAAGGGCGCCCAGGTGCTCACCGGCGGACGGGCCCGCCCGGACATCGGCCCCTTCTTCGTCGAGCCGACCGTGCTCACCGGCGTCACGCCCGAGATGCTCGCCTGCCGCGAGGAGACCTTCGGGCCGGTCGTGAGCGTCTCGACGTTCCGCACCGACGACGAGGCCGTCGCCCGGGCCAACGACACCGACTACGGGCTCAACGCGTCGGTGTGCACCCGCGACCTGCGCGCCGGGACGGCCATGGCGCTGCGCATCCAGGCCGGCACCGTCAACGTCAACGAGGCGTACGGCTCCACGTGGGGCTCGACGTCGGCGCCGATGGGCGGCATGAAGGCCTCGGGCCTCGGCCGCCGGCACGGGGTCGAGGGCATCCTCAAGTACACCGAGACCCAGACGGTGTCCGTCCAGCGCGGGCTCGGGCTGGGCGCGTCGTTCGGGCGCACCGACGAGCAGTGGGCGGGACTGCTCACCACCGCGGTGCGCACCCTCAAGCGGGTCGGCGTCCGATGAGCCCGGCGGCGCGTCGCGCGCAGGAGTCGGCGCCGGCCGAGCACGTCGACGTCGTCGTCGTGGGCTCGGGTTTCGGCGGCTCGGTGACGGCGCTGCGCCTCACCGAGAAGGGCTACCGCGTGCTCGTCCTCGAGGCCGGGCGCCGGTTCACCGACGACGAGTTCGCAAAGACCTCGTGGCGGCTGCGCTCGTTCCTCTACGCCCCGCGCCTCGGGCTCTACGGCATCCAGCGGATCCACCTGCTGCCCGACGTCCTCGTGCTGGCCGGCGCCGGCGTCGGCGGTGGCTCGCTCGTCTACGCCAACACGCTCTACGTGCCGCCGCGGGAGTTCTTCGAGGACCCGCAGTGGGCCGGCATCACCGACTGGGAGCGCGAGCTGGCGCCGTACTACGACCAGGCGTCGCGGATGCTCGGCGTCACCGACGTGCCGCACCGCTCCCCGCTCGACGAGACCTTCGCCGCCGTCGCCGAGGAGATGGGCGTGGGGGACACCTTCCGGCTCACGCCGGTGGGCGTGTTCTTCGGCGCCCCGGCGGGGGAGACGGTGCCCGACCCGTTCTTCGGCGGCGTCGGCCCGGCGCGCACCGGCTGCCGCGAGTGCGGCTCGTGCATGACCGGGTGCCGGCACAACGCGAAGAACACGCTGCCCAAGAACTACCTCGGTCTCGCCGAGCGGGCGGGCGCCGTCGTCCGGCCGCTCACGACCGTGACGGGCATCCGGCCGCGTCCCGAGGGCGGCTACGTCGTCGAGTCCGTGCGCACGGGTCCGCTCATGCGTGGGCGGCGCACGGTGACCGCCGACCACGTGGTGCTCGCGGCGGGCACGTACAACACGCAGGCGCTGCTGCACCGGATGCGCGACGAGGGCGCGCTGCCCCGGCTCTCGCCGCGGCTGGGCCACACCTCGCGCACCAACTCCGAGTCGCTCGTCGGCGCGATCTCGCGGCGGCGCGACACCGACTTCACCCGCGGCGTGGCCATCTCGTCGTCGTTCCACCCCGACGAGCGCACGCACGTCGAGTCGGTGCGCTACGGCAAGGGCTCGAACTTCATGGGGCTGCTCGGCACGGTGCTCACCGACGGGGTCGACGGCGTCCCGCGCTGGAAGGTGTGGGCGCGCACCCTCGCGGCGAACCCCGGCGACGCCGTGCGGTCGCTGTCGGTGCGGCGCTGGTCCGAGCGCGGCGCCATCGCGCTCGTGATGCAGTCGGTGGACAACTCCGTGACGGTGTCCTCGATCCGCACCCGGCTGGGCCGGTGGAAGCTCACCTCGCGCCAGGGCGACGGCGAGCCCAACCCCACGTGGATCCCCGCGGGCAACGAGGCAGCCAGGCGCATCGCCGAGCACATCGACGGCTTCCCCATGGGCAACCTCGGCGAGCTCATCGACGCCCCGCTGACCGCGCACTTCGTCGGCGGGTGCTGCATCGGCGCCGACGCGGGGCACGGCGTCATCGACGGCTACCACCGCGTGTTCGGGCACGAGGGCCTGCACGTGGTCGACGGCGCGGCGGTGACGGCCAACCTCGGGGTGAACCCCTCCCTCACCATCACCGCGCAGGCCGAGCGCGCGATGGCCCTGTGGCCCAACAAGGGCGAGCCGGACCCCCGGCCGCCGCTCGGCTCGGCGTACACGGAGGTCGACGCCGTGCCCCCGGCGCGCCCGGTCGTGCCCGAGTCGGCGCCGGGCGCCCTGCGCCTTCCCGTCGTCGACGTGCGCCACGGCGCCGCCGCCCGTCCGGATCCCACCCGCGCCTGAGCGTGCCGTTCCCCCTGATCGTGGGGGAGCTCCGGCGGGCGCGCCGAGGACGGCCGCCACGAGCGGGACCGCAGAGGCTCCGGGCGGCCGCGGGCACGCAGCGAGCAGCGCGGACGTGCGACGTGACCCCGGGGTCGGGTCAGAACGGCGGACGGTCGGGCGGGGCCGATGAGCCGGGGTCGTCGCCGGGGGCGACATCGTCATCGTCGCCCGGTGGCGCGGCACCTGGCGCAATCGGGGCTCCCACAGGCGATGCAGCCTGTGGTGGTGCTTCGAGGACCGGTTGGGCGGGGATGCGGATGCGCTGCCGCCATCGGGTGACCCACGTTCCGGAGCCGTCGGGGGCGCTGTCCTCGAGGGTGGCGTGCCCGGCGGTCTTCACCTGGTGGCAGCGCGAGCACAGCCCGCCGCAGTTCGCCGTGTCGCTAGCGCCCTGCGGGAACGGGAGGGCGTGGTCCATCTCCTGCGCGCGGCGCGTGCAGCCCGGGCGGCGGCAGACGGGGTCGCGGCGCAGCACGAACTCGCGCAGCGCGGCGGGCAGGTACTGGCGGGTGCCGTAGTCGAGGAGGTGCCCGTCGACCGGGTCCACGACCAGCCGGCGCCACCAGTCGGCGACCGCGGCGACTTCACGGGCGATGGGCGCGGGTATCGGGGTGCCGTTGAGGAGGGCGAGCCCGTCGCGCCCTCCGCGGAGGGTGTCGAGGTCCATCACGACGTGCACCTCGGTCTGCGTCCGGGAGGCGTCGTAGACGAGCTCGCCCTCCTGGTTGCGGGTCCCGAGCACGAGGGCGGCGAGCGCGTCGGCGCGGCAGGCACCCGACGCTGCGTCGTCATTCCCGGCCTGCAGGGCCTCGGCGCCGCCGCGCTGCGCGCGCAGGGCCTTGCCCGCAGCCTCGATCGCGTCGAACACCGCGTCGATCACGGGCGCCTGGTGGGTCACGCCGAGGAACGCCAGCCCGTCACCCAGGGGCTGCCGGTACGCGTCCCGTGTCGCGACGGCCTTGTGGGCGCGGACGGTCGCGTCGGGGTCGAGGCGGGAGATCAGCTTGTCGAGGTGCTTGCGCAGCTCCGAGGCGGTCAGGGTGCGGGCCTTCTCCAGCGCCGCGCTCTCGATCGTCGCGAGTACCTCGGGGTCCGTGATGTGCCGGGTCTGGTCCACGAGGACGGCGCAGTGCCGCTCGGTGAGCTCCCCCGCAGCCAGCGCCGCCCCGAACCCCGGGAAGAGCTCCTTGAGCGCGCGGCCGCGGTCGATCTCCTTGGACGCGCCGTAGACGCTGTTGTGGGTGGCGTAGGCGACTTCCTGCTCGGCCGCCGCGTCCGCGTACGTCGCGTGAACGCTCGTCGAGTCCGGGCACGCCTTCGCCGCGAACGCGGCCTCGGCCGCCAGGCGCAGCGATGCGAGGTGGGCTTCCAGCCGGGTCGCGACGGAGAGGTAGTCGATCAGCTCGGCCGGCTCGGCGATCGCCTCGACGTCGACCTGCTCGAGCAGGATCAGGTCGGTCGCGTCCACCGGCTGCTCGAGCAGCAGCGGCAGTGCGTGGGGGTCCCCGGTGAGCCACGCGATCGGGTCGTGCACGTCCCAGTCCGGGTGGAACCCCAGACCCACCGCACGGAAGCCCAGGGCGGTGTCCCGGTCGTCGACGGCGGTCATCGGGCACCTCCCACCGGATCCACGGAGTTTCGGATGAATGTAGGAATGCTATCGAAGACCACGGACAGGCACAACCCCTAATCACCAGCAATATCAGGGGATTTCGCCGATTCGTTGTCCACAAGCTGTGGACCTCCGACCCGCTTTGCGCAGGGCCTCCCTCGCGCCTCGCTGACTACGGAGCCTCGTCGGTCCCGTCGCGGCACACTCGGTGCGGATCCCGGAGGTGTCGCGATGCGTCGAACCCGCGTGAGCGTCATCAGCGGTACGCGCAGGACAGTGGTCGGCGTCGCGGGTGCGGTGCTGATGGGGCTCACGGCGCTCACCGTGTCGGCATGCGGCTCCGCGGCGGCTTCGGCAGGGACGCCGACGCCGATCCCGACCTCGGACTGGAACGGTGGCCCGGGCATGGCGGCCCTGCTCGAGGGATCGCTCACCCGGGACGCATCGGGCTGCCTCGTGGTGGGCGGCATCGTGGTGCTCTGGCCCCAGGGGTACACGGCGGTCACCCGGGCGGACGGAGTCGTGGAGGTGCGCAACGTGGCCGGCGCGGTGGTGGCGAGGACGGGTGCGCCGCTGCATGTCGGTGGCGGAGAGCCGTCGGCAGGCACCCTCGCCGGTCCGTGCCTCACCGGGCGCGAGGTGTTCGCCGTCAACGACACCCCGTCGCCGCTCGACTGACGCGGCCCGCGCCCGAGGTGCCGTGACATCGGCGGCGCGCAGGTCGATCAGGGCAGCGTCGCGCACCGTCCAGGGCGCGCGTCGAGCCCGACCAGCCCGTCGGACGCAGCATCGCCATCGGGCAGGAGACATGCCTGCTCGCGGCCGACCACCGGCGCCCGCGACGGAGTGCCGACGTCAGTCGGCGTCGCGCCAGCTGCGCCAGAGCGCGGCGTAGGCGCCGTCGGCCGCGACGAGTTGGTCGTGGCTGCCGAGCTCGCTCACCCGGCCGTCCTCGATCACCGCGATGCGGTCGGCGTCGTAGGCGGTGTGCAGGCGGTGCGCGATCGCGATCACGGTGCGGCCCTCGAGCACCGCGTTGAGCGAGCGCTCGAGGTGGCGCGCCGCCCGCGGGTCGAGCAGCGACGTCGCCTCGTCGAGCACGAGGGTGTGCGGGTCGGCCAGGATCAGCCGGGCGAGGGCGACCTGCTGCGCCTGCCCGGGTGCCAGCGAGTGGCCGCCCTGGCCCACCTCGGTGCCCAGGCCGTCGGGAAGCGTGTCGTACCAGGGCATCGCGTCGACGGCCTCCAGGGCGGCGAGCAGCTCGTGGTCGTCGGCGTCGGGCTTGGCCAGCAGCAGGTTGTCGCGCAGCGTGCCGACGAACACGTGGTGCTCCTGGTTGACCAGGGCCACCTGCGTGCGGACCGTCTCCGTCGGCATGAGCGAGAGCGCCGCGCCGCCCATCTCGACCGTGCCGGTGCGCGGCGCGTAGATGCCGGCCATCAGCCGGCCGAGGGTCGACTTGCCCGCCCCGGACGGGCCCACCAGCGCCACGCGCTCGCCCGGAGACACGTCGAGGTCGATGCCGTGCAGCACGTCGCGCCCGGCGCGGTAGCCGAAGCGCACGTCGTCGACGACGAGCCGGTCGTCGGCCGGCTCGAGGGTGTCGTCGGTCTCCGGGTCCGGCACCTCGTGGACGCCGACGAGCCGGGCCAGCGAGGCCTGCCCCACCTGGAGCTCGTCGTACCACATGAGGATGAGGTCGACGGGCTCGACGAGCATCTGCGTGTAGAGCAGGCCGGTGGTCAGCTGGCCGAGGGTGATGGTGCCGTTGCCGACGAGCACGCCGCCGAACGCCAGCACGCCGGCGAGCGGCAGCACGTAGCCCGCCTCGATGAAGGGGAACCACGTGCACCGCAGCCACAGCGTGTAGCGCTCCCAGGACACCCAGCGGCGGATGCGGCGGTCGGTGACCTCGGCCCGCTGCTCCTCGAGCCGGTACAGCTCGATGGTCTGCCCGGCGTCGACGGTCTCGGCGATGGACGCGCTCACCGCGGCGTACGTGGCCGACTCGGCCCGGTAGGCCTGCGGCGCCCGGCGGAAGTACCACCGCGAGGCGATGAGGATCGGCGGGACGGCGAGCAGCCACACGAGCGCGAGCTGCGGCGCCGTGACCACGAGCGCGCCGCCCACCAGCGCGGCGGTGACCACCGAGATGGTGATCTGCGGGATCGCGTCGCGCACCGCGTGGTTGAGCTTGTCGATGTCCGTCGTCGTCCGCGACACGAGGTCGCCCGTGCCGGCCCGCTCCACGACGCCGGTGGGCAGCGCCACGGCCCGGCCGAGGAAGTCCTCGCGCAGGTCGGCGAGCACCTCCTCGCCGAGGATGCCGGCGCGCAGCCGCGTGATCCGCGTGAACACGGTCTGCACGACGAGCGCGGCGAGGAACCACAGCGCGGCGCGGTCGATGAACTCGGTCGTGGTGCCCGTGGTGAGGCTCTCCACCAGGCCGCCGAGCACGATCGGGCCGGCCAGGCCGGCGACCGACGCCACGGCGTTGGCCGCGATGACGACGCCGAACGCGCGGCGGTGGCGCAGCAGCAGGCGGCGGACGTAACGGCGCATGGTCGGGTCGCTGGCGACCGGCAGCGACTGGCCGGTGAGCGTCGCGGCGGCGACGGCGTCCTCGGGCGGCCTCATGACGACGTCACCTCCTCGCGCGGGCCGCCCGCTGCGTGGTCGGCCGCGGCCCCCGGCTCGCCGGCCTCGGCCACCTCGCGCGTGACGACGGCGCGATAGGCCGGGTCGTCGCGCAGCAGCTCGCGGTGCCGTCCGGTGGCCACGACGCGACCGTCCAGCACGAGTGCGACCCGGTCGGCGCGGTCGAGCACGAGCGGTGAGCTCGTGAGCACCACGGTGGTGCGACCGGCGCGGGCCTCGTGCAGCGCGGAGGCGATGCGCGCCTCGGTGTGCGAGTCGACCGCACTCGTGGGCTCGTCGAGCACGAGCACCGGCGGGTCCGCCACCAGGGAGCGGGCCAGGGCCAGCCGCTGGCGCTGGCCGCCGGACAGCGATCGGCCGCGCTCGGTGATGCGGGCGGCGAGCGGGTCCGACACCTCGGGGGAGGAGTCGACCAGCGCGTCGAGCACGTCGTACGCCGAGGCCGTGCGGACGGCGTCGGACACGGTGACGCGGCCCGAGCGCGGGACGTCGACGAGGTCGGCGAGGGTGCCGGACAGCAGCACCGGGTCCTTGTCCTGCACGAGGACGGCGGCGCGGGCCTGCGCCCGCGGGATGCGCGCGAGCGGCACGCCGTCGAGGGTGACGTCGCGGCCGCCGGGGCCGATGCCGGCCAGGCGCAGCGCGATGGCGTCGGCGACGGACTGCTCGGCGCACACCACCGCCGTGAGCACGCCGGGCTCCACGGTGAGCTCCGACGTCGGGTCGTGCAGGACGGCCAGCGGCGCGATCGCCGATCCGCCGGCGGGCGCGTCGGCGTCGTCGCGCTCGAGCCGCAGGACGCGCACCACGCGGGCGGCGCCGACGTAGGAGCGGGTCCAGCGCTGCGCCGCCTCGGTGAAGGTGCGCAGAGGCGTCATGAGGAACGCGGAGTAGCCGTAGAACGCGACGAGCTGCCCCACCTCGAGCGTGCCGTTCTGCACGAGCCGGGCGCCCACCCAGGTGACGAGCACGAGGAACAGGCCGGGCAGGGCCACCTGCTGGGCCTCCAGAAGGGAGCGCACCTTGGCGACGTCGACTGCCGCGGAGCGCACGCGCTGGGACGCCTCGTGGAAGCGGCGCAGGAACAGCTCCTCGCCGCCGATGCCGCGCAGCACGCGCAGGCCGGCGACGGTGTCGGACGCGAGCTCGGAGGCGCGGCCGACGAGGTGGCGCTGCGCCGACTCGCGCCGCTCGAGCGGGCGCAGCAGCGGGCCGACCGCGAGGGCGAGCAGCGGGACGATCACGAGGACGAGCGCACCGAGCAGCGGCGCCGAGCGCAGCAGCACGACCAGCACCGCGACGAAGCCGACGACGCTCCCCATGAACCGCGAGAACACGTCGAAGCCGCTGCCGATCTTCTCGACGTCGTTGCTCGTCACCGCGACGACCTCGCCGGTGGCGATGGTGCGCCGCAGCGTCGCGCCGAGGTAGGCCGCGTGCCGCACGACGAGCTGCTGCGTGCGGCTCGCGGCGGTGATCCAGTTGGTGACCGCCATGCGGTGCCGCAGCACGCCTCCCGCGGCCTGCACGACGCCCAGCACCACGAGCACGACGGTGGCCCGGACGACACCGGCCTCGTCCCCGTCGGCCGCGGCCTGCACGCCGGCGCCGATGGCCGCCGGCACCGCGGCCATCGCGACCATCCAGAGGATGCCCCACGTGGTGCCGAGCGCCAGGGGTCGCCACTGACGGCGCGCCAGCCACAGCAGGTACGCGGCGGGGGAGCGGAGGTCGGGTCTTCCCGGGTCCGGGAGGGGAAGGTCCGACATCACCATGGCCGGTCGAGCGTAGGTCCGGCCCGGCACGCCGGTCGCCCCGGTTTCCGGCCAGAGGACGCCCCCGTCGCTACCGTCGTGCGTGCGCGCCGGGACGTCCGGCCCGGCACCTCGAGGTGATGCTGTGAGCGAGTCCGACGTCCCGCCCGAGCGCGACCCGTTCGTCCCGCCGCCGCCCCCTCCGGGCTATGGCGGCACCCCCGCCCCGCCGCCCCCTCCTCCCTACGGCGCGCCCCCGCCCCCGTATGGGAGCCCGTCCCCTGTCTACGGCACCCCACCGCCCCCGCCTGCCGCGGGCGCGGTCCCGCCGCCCACGTACCCGCCGGCGCCGGGGCAGCCCGGCGCGCCCGCCTGGGGCTACGCGCAGCCGCAGAACGGTCCGGGCACCACCGCGCTCGTCACCGGGATCCTGAGCCTGGTCTGCTGCGGGATCATCCTGGGGATCGTGGCGATCGTGCAGGGGCGCAAGGGGATGGCGCTGGCCGACCAGGGCCTGGCCACCAACCGCGGCACGGCCCAGGCCGGCTTCGTGCTGGGCATCATCGGCCTCGTGCTGTGGGCGGTATGGCTGGTGTACCTGCTCGCGAGCGGCAGCTGGTCCTCGTCGATCACGTCGGGCTGACGACGGCGCCGCCGCCGGCGGGGACGGCGCGCGCCGCCGACTAGGATCGGGCCACGCGCCGCCCGACGGAGGGCGCGCGGCCACCGACGGAAGGCCTGCGAACCGGTGACCATCCCCCCGCACCGCCCGGTCCTCGTCGTCGACTTCGGGGCGCAGTACGCGCAGCTCATCGCGCGCCGGGTGCGCGAGGCCCGGGTCTACAGCGAGATCGTCCCGTCGACCATGCCGGTCGAGGAGATGCTCGCGAAGGACCCCGCGGCCGTGATCCTCTCCGGCGGGCCGTCGTCGGTCTACGCCGAGGGCGCCCCCCAGGTCGACCCCGCGCTGTTCGCCACGGGGGTGCCGACCTTCGGCATCTGCTACGGGTTCCAGGCCATGGCCGCGGCGCTCGGCGGCGAGGTCGCGCAGACCGGTCTCTCCGAGTTCGGGCGCACCACCCTCACGGTCACCGAGCCGGTGTCCGCGCTGTTCTCGGGGACGCCGACCGAGCAGCTCGTGTGGATGTCGCACGGCGACTCGGTACGCCGAGCGCCCGCCGGCTTCACGGTCACGGCCGTCACCGACGGCGCTCCCGTGGCCGGCTTCGAGGACCTCACCCGGCGGCTGGCCGGCGTGCAGTTCCACCCCGAGGTGATGCACTCCGAGCACGGCCAGAAGGTGCTCGAGCACTTCCTCTACTCCGTGGCCGGCATCGAGCCGACGTGGACGGCGTCCAACGTCATCGAGGAGCAGGTCGAGGCGGTCCGCGCGCAGGTGGGCGACAAGCTCGTGATCTGCGGGCTGTCCGGCGGCGTCGACTCCGCCGTGGCCGCCGCGCTCGTGCACCGCGCGGTCGGCGACAACCTCACGTGCGTCTTCGTCGACCACGGCCTGCTGCGCAAGGGCGAGCGCGAGCAGGTGGAGAACGACTACGTCGCGGCCACCGGCATCCGGCTCAAGGTCGTCGACGCCTCGGACCGCTTCCTCGACGCGCTCGACGGCGTCGAGGACCCGGAGGAGAAGCGCAAGACCATCGGGCGGCTGTTCATCCGGGTGTTCGAGGACGCCGCGCGCGAGGTGGTCGAGGAGGCCGGCGCGCACGGCCAGCAGGTGGAGTTCCTCGTGCAGGGCACGCTCTACCCCGACGTCGTCGAGTCCGGCGGCGGCACCGGCACCGCCAACATCAAGAGCCACCACAACGTGGGCGGCCTGCCCGAGGACCTCCAGTTCTCGCTCGTCGAGCCGCTGCGCACGCTGTTCAAGGACGAGGTGCGCGCCGTCGGCACGGAGCTGGGCCTGCCGCCGGAGATGGTGTGGCGCCACCCGTTCCCGGGCCCGGGCCTCGCGATCCGCATCGTGGGCGCCGTGTCGCGCGAGCGGCTCGCCGTGCTGCGCGAGGCCGACGCGATCGTGCGCGAGGAGACCGCGGCCGCCGGCGTCGACCGCTCGATCTGGCAGCTGCCGGTGGTGCTGCTCGCCGACGTCCGCTCGGTGGGCGTGCAGGGCGACGGCCGCACCTACGGGCACCCGGTCGTGCTGCGCCCGGTGTCGAGCGAGGACGCGATGACGGCCGACTGGTCGCGCCTGCCCTACGACCTGCTCGCGCGGATCTCGACCCGGATCACCAACGAGGTGCGCGAGGTCAACCGGGTGGTGCTCGACATCACGAGCAAGCCGCCCAGCACCATCGAGTGGGAGTGACCTCCCCCGTTCGCGACGTCACCGGTGGAAGGGCTGCTTCCCGGCCCGGGAGACGACCGATCCACCCGTGACATCGGGCCCGGGAGGGTGACGCTGCGCTGTCGGCGCTCACCCGTCCGGGCGAGTCCCGTGGCCGAGGACGGCTCCGAGGCGTCATCCTGGTGCGCGTGACCCCCGTTCCCCGGCGCGCCGCCGCCGCGACGCTGCTCCTGCTGGGCCTGGCCGGGGCCGCCCTGGCGGCCGCCCCCGCGGCGTCCGCCGACGCCCCCGTGGGCGAGCTCGTGCTGCACCAGTCGGCCGACTGCAGCGGCCCGGCGCTGCCCGGGGGCTCGCTGGTGACGCTGCCCTTCAGCATCTCCGTGCAGGGGTTCGCGCCCAACACCATCGGCGTCCTGGAGTGGACCTCCGAGGACGGGCAGACGGCGTCCAACAGGTTCACCACCGGCGACACGGGCACGACGTGCGACGCGATCGGCGCGGCGGCCCTCGGCGCCTTCCAGGCCACGTTCGTCTACACCGACGACGACGGGTCGCACGCGGTGCCGGTGGCCGGCGTCATCTCCGACACCCTCGTGGGCGACCCCTCGCCCACCCAGCCGACCTCGCCGTGGACCTCGCCGACGGCGACCGCGAAGCCCACCTCGTCCGCGAGCCCCACGCACCACAGCGCGACGCCGACCGCCTCGGGCAGCGCCGCCGCCGCGGGCAGCGGCTCGGGCGGCGACCCGACGACCCTGCCGAGCACCGGCAACAGCGCCCAGCTGCCGCGCACCGGGGCCGACCCCGTGCTCGTGTGGTCCGCCCTCGGTGCGCTCGTGGCCGGTGCCGTCCTCTACGTCGGGGCCGGTGCGCCGGCCAGCGCCCGGCGCCACTAGCGCCTGCGGGCTCAGTCCCCCGGCAGGCCCCGGGCCCGGTCGAGCAGGGCGGCCACGGCGGCCACCTGCTCCTCGACGTCCCACTCGAGCGTCGCCTCGCCGGCGACCACCTCGGTCATCGACCAGCCGGGCACCTCGGCGGGGCGCCACCACGCGCTGACAGCGACGCCGTCCTGCTCCATCTGCTCGAGCCCTGCCGTCTCGAGCCGCTCGTGCGGCAGGTCGACGAACACGCGGAAACCGTTGGTGCGCGGGGGATCCGGGAGCACACGCACCCCGTCGAGGCGGGCCAGGGCGGCCGCGAGCTCGACGGCGCGGTCGCGGTAGGCGGCCATGCGTGGCAGGTAGGTGCGCAGCCCGTGGCGGGCCAGGACGGCGTAGGGCAGCAGCGAGAACAGCCGCCCGCCGTGGCGCCACTGCCAGCGGCGGGCCTGGGCCACGAGGTCCTCCGGCCCGGCGAGCACGGCCCCGGCCAGCCCGCCGAGGCCCTTGTAGAACGACACGTAGACCGAGTCGGCGAGCGCCGCGATCTCCGCGAGCGGCCGGTCGTAGAACGGCTGCGACTCCCAGATGCGCGCCCCGTCGAGGTGCAGCGGCACGCCGCGCGCCCGCGCCGCCTCGCTCAGCGCGACCAGCTCGTCCCAGTCCGGCAGCAGGTAGCCGGCGTCGCGCAGCGGGAGCTCGACGGCGACGGCGGCCAGCGGCTCGGCCAGCTCCTCGAGGTCGGCGGCGGTCGAGGGGCGCGGGTCGGTGGTGAGGTGCTGCACCCGCAGGCCGTGCAGCTCGGTCAGGGTCCCCAGCTCGTGCAGCACGAGGTGCGAGAGGGCGTGGACGGCGACCGCCCGGCTCGCCGAGCGGTCGCACCAGGCGCGCAGGGCCGCCTGCTGCGCCATGATCCCGCTGGGCATGAGGACCGCCGCGGGCTTGCCGAGCAGCGCGGCCACCTCGGCCTCCAGTGCGGCGACCTCGCCGCCCTCGCCGTAGCGGTCGAGCGCGTCGGTGGTGACGGCCTGCGCGGCCCGCTCCAGCGCCTGCTCGGGGCCGACGCCGCGGTGGCCCACCAGGGTGCGACCGCACGCGTCGAGGGCCGCTCTCCTGCGCGCCGCGAGCGCGGCCTTCTCCTCGGATGGCACGGCCACACGCTACGGCGCCCGGCCCCGACGTCCGCCCCGGATTCCCCGCGCCGCCCGGGCCGACACGGCTGCGCCACCGCTGGGCGGCCCCGGACGTTGACAGGCCCGGCGCGCCCGCGGCAGGCTGTGGGAGCGCTCCCAAGCCGCGGGGGGACCGGTGTCCGGCCCGCCGGCGGCGCGGCAGGCGTCGACGTCGGGTGCTCGGCACGGGCAGGGGCCCGGGCCGGGGGAGCCGCCCGCCGCCGGCGCGGAGGCGGGTCGGGATCGAGGGAGCCTCGACCCGCCTCCGCGCGCGCCGCCCCGGCGTGCCAGGGTGGTCGACCGGCGCGGCGGGGGACGCCGGCCCGCACCGGCCCGCCAGCACGACGCACCACCGCACGAGCACGACGCACGCTTCAGGAAGGTGACCCCCGTGACCGCCGTACCCGCGCTGACCACCCCGGTCGAGGCGAGGACCCCGCGCCGATTCCCCGACGGCTTCGTGTGGGGGGCGGCGACCGCCGCGTTCCAGATCGAGGGCGCCACCACCGAGGACGGCCGCGGCCGGTCCATCTGGGACACCCTGTGCGCCAGGCCCGGGGCGATCCTCGACGGGTCCGACGGCTCGGTCGCCTGCGACCACTACCACCGGTGGGAGTCCGACCTCGACCTGCTGCGCGACCTCGGACTCTCGGCGTACCGCTTCTCGATCGCCTGGCCCCGGGTGATCCCGGCCGGGCGCGGCGAGGTCAACGCCGCCGGCCTGGCCTTCTACGACCGGCTCGTCGACGGCCTGCTCGAGCGCGGCATCGAGCCGTTCGTCACCCTCTACCACTGGGACCTGCCGCAGGAGCTCGAGGACCTCGGCGGGTGGCGCAACCGCGACACCGCGCTGCGCTTCGCGGAGTACGCCGCCATCACCCAGCACCGCCTCGGCGACCGGGTGCGGAGCTGGACGACGCTCAACGAGCCGTGGTGCTCCTCGTTCCTCGGCTACGCCTCGGGCGAGCACGCGCCGGGCGCCACCGACCCGGTCGCCGCGATCACGGCGTCGCACCACCTGCTGCTGGCCCACGGCCTGGCCGCGCAGGCGCTGCGCGGGGGCCGGCGTCCGGCCCAGGTGGGCATCACGCTCAACCTCTACGACGTCACCGCGGCCAGCGACAGCGAGGCCGACGTCGAGGCCGCCCGCCGTCTCGACGGCATGCAGAACCGCTGGTTCCTCGACCCCGTGCTGCGCGGCACCTACCCGGCCGACGTCGTCGCCGACCTCGCGCGCTTCACCGACCTGTCGTTCGTGCACGACGGCGACCTCGAGACCATCTCGACCAAGCTCGACCACCTCGGCGTCAACTACTACAGCTCGTTCGTCGCGCAGGGCCTGCCCGAGCCGGTGCCGCCGGCCGAGGGCGAGCGGCCCACCCCGTGGGTGGGGCTCGAGGACGTCGGCCTGCTCGACCGCGGCCTGCCGCGCACCCACATGGGCTGGGACGTCGACCCCGCCGGCCTCACCCACGTGCTCGAGCGCATCGCCCGCGAGTACGACGCCCCGCCGATCTACATCACCGAGAACGGCGCGGCCTACGAGGACGAGGTGGTCGACGGCGCCGTCGACGACCAGCAGCGCTGGGGCTACATCGACGCGCACCTGCGCGCGGCGCTCGACGCCGTCGACGCCGGGGTCGACCTGCGCGGCTACTTCGTCTGGTCGCTGCTCGACAACTTCGAGTGGGCCTGGGGCTACACGCGCCGCTTCGGCGTCGTGCGGGTCGACTACGACACCCAGGAGCGCATCGTGAAGTCCAGCGCCCGCGCCTACTCCGGCGTCGTGCGCGACAACGGCTGGGCGTAGCCGGGCGTCAGCCGGAGCTCTCCCGCACCACGAGGTGCGTGGGGAGCACCTCCTGGCGCGGCTCGCCGGCGCCGCCCACGAGCTCGAGCAGCAGCTCGGCCATGCGGTGGCCCGCGCGCTCGACCTCCTGGCGCACCGAGCTCAGCGGCGGCACGGACTGCCGCGCCGTCTCGCTGTCGTCGAACCCGACCACGGCGACGTCGTCGGGCACCACGCGGCCGTGCTCGCGCAGCACCCGCATCGCGCCGGCGGCCATGAGGTCGTTGGCGGCGAACACCGCGTCGATGCCGGGGTCGCGCGCGAGCAGCTCGGCCATGCGCTCCTGTCCGGACTCCACGCTGAAGCCGCCGTGCGCCACGAGCGCGTCGTCCGGCTCGATCCCGGCCTCGGTCAGGGCCCGGCGCCAGCCGGCGAGCCGGTCGACGCCGACCCCCATGTCCAGCGGCCCGGTGATCGTCGCGATGCGCCGCCGTCCGCGGCCGACGAGGTGCGCCACCGCCTCGTGGGCGCCGGACTCGTTCTCGGAGTCGACCCACCACAGGTCCTGCCGCGACGCCGTGCTCGTCCGTCCCGCGTAGACCGCGGGCAGCCCCGAGGCGACCAGGCTCTCCACGAGCTCGGCGTCGCCGTGGCCGTGCACCACCAGCAGCCCGTCGAGGCGGTCGGCGGCCAGGCCGAGCAGCTGGTCGCGCTCGGCCGTGTCGGCCGCGAGCGAGAGCACGAGCCCGACGCCGGCCGCCGCGAGCGCGGCGTGCGCGCCGCGCGCGATGCCGGCGAAGAACGGGTCGCTGAACAGCCGCTCGTTGGTCTCGTTGACCACGAGGCCCACCAGCCCGGTGCGCCCGGTGACCAGGCTGCGCGCGGTGAGGTTGGGCCGGTAGCGCAGCTCGGCCGCGGCGGCGGTGACGGCGGCGACCGCCTGCGGGCTGACGTTGGTGGCCCCGGACAGCACCCGGCTCGCCGTGCCGCGGCTGACGCCGGCGCGCGCGGCCACCATCTCCAGCGTGGGGCGCGAGGGCGGACGCGCGCCGCCGGACTCGGTCGCGTCGGTCGCGTCGGCCGCGTCGTCGGGCGGGGGCGTCGTGGTCATCGCCCCGATCCTAGGAGCGCTCCCACTCCCGTCGCGGGCCGAGGGCCGGTTCGGGTGCGCGCCGTCGGACCGGCCTGGCACGGTGGGCGCGTGGCCACCCGGATCCCCGTCGTCGTCGAGCAGGGCCGCTCGCGCACGTTCGCCTCCGCGCTGCCCTGGCCGGGCTGGTCGCGGTCCGGGCGCGACGAGGCGTCGGCGCTCGAGGCGCTCCTGTCCTACGCCGACCGCTACGCCGTCGTGGCCCGCCGGGCGGGGCTCGCGCTGCCGGCGTCCGTGAGCCTCGAGGTCGTCGAGCGCGTGCCCGGCGACACCACCACGGACTTCGGCGCGCCCTCGCGTCCCGCCGCCGCGGAGTCCGCGTCCGCGACGCCCGCCGCGCGCCGCCGCCAGGTCGCCCTGCTCGAGGCGTCGTGGGCGGTGCTCGCCGACGTCGCCGCCGGCGCCCCGGCGGCCCTGCGGCGCGGCCCGCGCGGGGGCGGCCGCGACCGCGACGAGGTGGTGCGCCACGTCGAGGACGCCGAGCGCGCCTACGCCCGCAAGGTCGGCGTGCGCCACCCGCCCTATCGCGCCCCCGGTGACGTCGCGGTGATGCGCGCCGAGCTCGTCGCCGCCCTGCTCGCCGGCACGGCCGAGGGCCCGTGGCCGGCGTCGTACGCCGTGCGACGCACGGCCTGGCACGTGCTCGACCACGCCTGGGAGATCGAGGACCGGTCCGGCTGACCGGCGCGCATGGCCCGGACCGGTCATGCCGGCCCGGCCACCGAGATGGCCGACGCGGCCGACGCGCGACGACGCGAGTGGCGGGCACGCTGGCGGGCGTCGTACCCGACTCGAGGAGGCCCCCGTGCCGTTCATCCAGGTCAAGGTGATCGAGAACGTCTTCACCCCGGAGCAGAAGGACGAGATCGTCCGTCGGCTCACGGACGCCCTGGTGGCCGTCGAGGGCGAGAACATGCGCCCGGTCACCTGGTGCGTCGTCGAGGAGGTCGCGAGCGGGTCGTGGGCCATCGCGGGGACCCCGCTCACCACGGAGGACCTGCGCGCCCTCGCGGCCGGCGTCGGCGTCTGAGGACCACCGTGCTCACGGCGGTCTTGCCGCGCCCGCGCGCCCCGATGGAGGCTGAGCCCGTGCCTGCCGGCCCCTCCGCCCTCGACGCGGCCCGCGCGGCGCTGGCGCAGGGGGACTGGGCCGGGGCCGCCGCGGGCTTCCGCGCGGTGCTGGCCGACGGCGAGGACGCTGCCGCCCTCGAGGGACTGGCGCAATGCGCGTGGTGGCAGGACGACGCCGAGGTCTGCCTCGGGTCGCGGGAGGCGGCCTACCGCTGCCACCGCGCCGCGGGCGACGACCTCGGCGCGGCCCGCGCCGCCACCGCGCTGGCCTGGGACTCGCTGCTCTTCGGCCGGGGCGCCGCCGTGGCCCAGGGCTGGGCACGGCGCGCGCGCGACCTGCTCGGCGCGGTGCCCGAGGCGGCCGAGCACGGGTGGCTCGCGGTGCGCGAGGCCGAGCTCGCGCTCGCCCTCGGCCACGACCAGGTGGCCGCGCAGGCGTCCGCCGAGCGTGCCCGGGACCTCGGCCACCGCCTCGGCGACAGCGACCTCGAGCTGGCCGGCCAGGCGTTCTCCGGCCTGGCGCAGGTGAGCGGGGGCCAGCTCGCCGAGGGGATGGCACGCCTGGACGCCGCGGTCGCCGGGGCCACCGCTGGCGACGTCAGCGACCTCATGTGGATGGGCAAGATCTGCTGCTGGCTGATCGTGGCCTGCCACGAGACCCAGGACGTCGAACGCGCCGCCGACTGGTGCCGTCGGGTCGAGACGATCTGCCTCGACCGAGACCTGCGCCCGTTGTTCAACGTCTGCCGCATCCAGTACGCCTCCCTCCAGGTCTCGCGCGGCACCTGGCCCGACGCCGAGCGCGAGCTCACCGGCGCCCTCGACCGGCTGGCCGGGTCGCAGCGCGGCTCGCGCCTCGACGCCGTGGCGCAGCTGGGCGAGCTGCGCCGGCGCCAGGGCCGGCTCGACGAGGCCGACGCCCTGCTCGCGCAGGCGGAGTTCGTGCCCGAGGCGGTGGTGAGCCGGGCTCTCGTGCGTCTGGCCCGGGGGGACGCCCCCGCCGCGCGGCGCATGCTCGCCGAGCAGCTCGCGCAGATCCCGCCGGCCCACCGCCTCGCCCGCGCCGCGGTGCTGCCGGCCGCGGCCGCCGCGGCCCTGGCCGCCGGCGAGCGCGACACGGCCGCGGCGGTGGCCGACGAGCTGCGCGAGACCGCGGACCTGGTGGGCACCGACGCGCTCCTCGGCCACGCCGCCGCGGTGGAGGCCGCCCTGCACGACGGGCCGGACGCCGTGGCGCGGTGGTCGGAGGCGGTGCGCCGCTACGCCTCGGCCGGGCTGCGGTTCGACGAGGCCGAGGCCCGGCTGCGCCTGGGGGAGGCGCTGCTCGCCGAGGGCGATCGCGGGTCCGGGCGGGAGCAGGTGCTCCTGGCCGCGGACGCGTTCGCCGCGCTGGCGGCCGGCGCCCACCTCGAGCGGGCGCGGTCGCTGCTCGGCGCGGGCCCCGACGCCTCGCCCCTCACCGCCCGGCAGACCGAGATCCTGCGGCTCATCGCGCAGGGACGCACCAACGCCGAGATCGCCGCCGCCCTGCACCTGAGCGAGCACACGGTCCACCGCCACGTCTCGAACATCCTCACCGCCCTGGGGCTGGGCACCCGTGCCGCCGCGACGGCCTACGCCGCCGGCCATGGCCTGATCTAGCGCGACCGCCCGGCACGCCGCCCGCGCCGGCGCACCAGCCTGCGCCCGCCCGACACCGCCCGACACCGCCGTCCCGCCGCGCGGGGCCGACCCACCGAGGAGAACCGCATGCCGCAGCCCGAGCAGTGGCTCACCGTCGACGAGGGCTGGGGCCGGCGCGCCGCCGACTTCGCCTCGCTGTCCGAGCCCGCGAACTGCCGCGAGTACGTCGCGGTCCAGCGCCTGGCCCGGCTGCGCCCGGGCGACCGCCTCCTCGACGTGGCGTGCGGCTCCGGCCTCGCGCTCGAGCTGGCCGGCGTCGCCGGTGCCCGGGTGGCCGGCATCGACGCCTCGGAGCGCCTGGTCGCGGTCGCCCGCGAGCGGGTGCCCGACGGCGACGTGCGGGTGGGCGACATGCGGGCGCTGCCGTGGCCCGACTCCTCCTTCGACGTCGTGACGAGCTGCCGCGGCATCTGGGGCACCACGCCGGAGGTGCTCGAGGAGGTCCGCCGCGTGCTGCGGCCCTCGGGCCGGCTCTGCCTCACGGTGTGGGGCCACCTCAAGGCCGCCGAGGGCTCGTGGGCGCTGGCGCCCTTCCGGCTCGCGCCGTCGGACAAGCTCGCCGACCAGTCGGCCATGAACGCCCTGGGCCGCCCCGGCGTGGGCGAGCAGGCCCTGGCCGACCACGGGTTCACCGACGTCCGCCGCCATGACGTCCCCTTCGCCTGGGAGTTCCCGGACCCGCAGGGCTACGCGCGGGCGCTGGCCTCGACCGGTCCGGCCTACGAGGCGATCCGCGCGATCGGGGAGGAGGAGTTCCTCCGCCACGCCGAGGAGCTGGCCGCCGAGCGCGTGCGCCACGGCCTGCCCCTGCGCGCCGTGCTCCCGGTCGTGGCGTTCACGGCGCGGGCACCGCAGCCGGCGCCGCCGCCCGCGCCGGCCGCCGACGCGTCGCTGCTCGGGTCCGCACCCCTGACGCCCGAGGGCCAGCGGCTCATCGACGACGACGTCGAGGAGCTCGGCTTCGTCATGAACGCCACCCGGCTGTGGATGCACGACCCCGCGGCGCTGGACGGTCTCTTCGCCCTGCTCGGCGAGCTCGTCGACCGGGTGGGTCTCGACCTGGTCGACCGGGGCGTGCTGGTGTCGGCCGCGGCCTCGCACGCCGGCGACCCCTACTGCTCGGCCGCGTGGGGCGACCGGCTCTCAAGGTTCGGCTCGCCGGAGGTCTCGGCGGCGGTGCTCACCGGCCGGGACGAGCCGCTCACCGAGCGGGAGCGCGCGCTGGCCGCGTGGGCGCGGCAGCTGGCCCTCGCGCCCCGCGCGACGACGCCGGAGCAGGTGTCGGCCCTGCGCTCGATCGGGCTCGACGACGCCGCGATCCTCGACCTCACGCTGTTCGTGGCGCTGCGCCTGGCGTTCTCCGCCGTCAACGGCGCGCTGCGGGCGCGCGTGGACGACGCGCTCGTGCAGCGGCTGCACCCGAGCGTGCGCGAGCGGGTGCTGGCACTGCTGGGCTGAGAGCAGCCCCACGCGACGACGACGGGACGCGCGTGGTGCGCGTCCCGTCGTCGGTCTCCCGTCCCGTCAGCCCCCGTGACCCGGCGGCCCGTTCGGGTCCGCGGGGGCGTCGTCGGGCGGCGTGCCGACCCCGGCGTCGCCGAGGTCCGGCACGGCGACGGCGGTGCCGGCCTCGGAGACCTGCGCCCGGGCGTAGGCCGACTCCTCGCGGCGCGTGGCGGTCACCGCCGCGGCCACGCCGGCGGCGCCGAGCGCCACGAACAGCACCGGCCAGACGATCCGGGCGTCGACGGTCAGGTCGGTCGAGGTGGCCACGAGGTAGAGCAGGGCCAGTCCGGCGAAGGCCGCTCCCGCGATGAGCGAGATCCAGTCGAGGTCATGACGTCGCACGACGCACCTCCAGCTGTCCGAGGCCGATGTCGGCCGTGAGGTCGACGGTCGTGGTGGGGGTCCCCGTCACGGCGTCGATCGTGGTGTCGGTGCGCAGGCTCGTGCCCGACTGGTCGGGCTGGCCGGGCACCGTGATGTCGCCCGCGCCGACGGTGCCGTGCAGGTGCACGGTCGTGTCCGGTGGCACGGTGACGAGCAGGTGGCCCAGGCCCACGTGGGCGGTGACGGTCGCGGGGCCGGCCGGCAGCCGGCCGAGGTCCAGGCGCGCCTCGCCGATCCCGAGGTCGAAGGGCGCCGGTGCCGACACCGTCGGCGTCCAGCGGCGCTGCCCGACCCCGCCGGAGGTCGCCGTGCTCAGCGAGGGCACGAGCGCGGCGGCCTGGGTGATGACGAGCAGCAGCGCGGCCGGTGCGATGAGCCAGCGGGCCCGCCCGCGGACGGCACCGACCAGCAGGCCGAGCCCGAGCACGAGCAGCATCGACGCGGGGATCACGGCGTCGGGCAGGTCCGCCCCCGCCACCTCGACGAGGGCGAGCACGCCCCCGACGAGCACGGCGAGGGAGACCGCGACCAGCCCCAGGTAGGAGCGCGGCTCGCGCGGGGCGGGCGGGGCAGGCGGCCCGTAGGAGCCGGCCACCGCGCCGCTGCCGGGGTCGACGTAGACGCCGGTGCCGCCGGCCGCGTAGCCAGTGCCCGCCGGCTGCGGCGCGACGGGGGGCGGGTAGGAGCCGGGCGGGGGCCAGCTGCCGGGGCCGCCCGGCAGGGCCGCCGGGAGCAGCTCGGGCTCGTTCTCGATGAAGATCCAGCCGACGAGGTAGGCGATCGCGAACCCGCCGCCGGTGAAGATGGTCAGCACCACGGTGAGGATGCGCAGCAGCGTGGGGTCGACGTCGTAGTGGCGGCCGATGCCGCCGCACACGCCGCCGAGCACGCGGTCGGTGCGGGAGCGGCGCAGCGGGGGACGCGGCACGCGGGCGTACACGGGCGGGTAGGGCGGCGGGGGAGCGGCCGTCGACGGTCCGGCGCCCTCGGGCTGCGGACCGGTGCCGGTCGGCTCGGCGATGGTGGGTGTCTCGTTCATGCCCTCACCTTCCGGCCGGGCGGGGTCGCGCCACATCCGGGATCAGCCCTGAACCGACCCCGGCCGGACCCTGACGCGAGGGCCGGGCCGGACCCCGATGTGCCGCGGGGCCGCGCCGGGGATCATGGACACGTGGATCACGCACCCAGTCAACCGCGCCGGGCAACCCGGGTGTCGGACGGCCGCGTCCTCGGCGGCGTGTGCACGGGCATCGCGGCCCACCTCGGCTGGTCGGTGCGCCTGGTGCGCGCGCTGTTCGTGCTCCTCACCCTGGCCAGCGGGTTCGGCCTCGTGCTCTACGCCGCCTACTGGGCCTGGCTGCCGCTCGACCACGGCGCCCGCGGCGAGGCGGGCCGACGGGCCGAGGGCCGCGACCTGGCCGGCGCCCTGGGCCTGGGCGTCCTGGCCGTCGGCGTCCTGCTCCTGCTCTCGCTGCGCGGGGTCGACCTCGTGGGCACGTGGGTGACCCCGCTCGTGCTCGTGGGGGCCGGCGTCGCGCTGCTGTGGCGCCAGTCCGACGACGCCCGCCGCACCGAGCTGCTCGCCGAGGTCGGCGCCAGCGCGCGGGCCACCACCCGGACGGCGGTCCGTTACGCCGGGCCCCGCGTGGCGCTCGGGCTGGCGCTCGTGGCGCTCGGCGTGCTCGGCGTCCTCGCCTCGCAGGGCAGCCTCGTCGACTCGCTCAAGGGCCTGGCCGCCGCGCTGCTCGCGGTGCTCGGCGTCGCGCTCGTGCTGCTGCCGGTGGTGCTCGGCTGGTGGCGCGACCTGGTGGCCGAGCGCCGCGCCCGCATCCGGTCCGAGGAGCGGGCGGAGGTCGCCGCGCAGGTGCACGACTCGGTGCTGCAGACCCTCACCCTCATCCAGCGCTCGGCCCACGACCCGGACGAGGTCACGCGCCTCGCGCGCACCGAGGAGCGGGCCCTGCGCCGGTGGCTCTACGCGCCCGTGGGCGACCCGGCCGCCACGCTGGTCGCCGGGCTGGAGACCGAGATCGCCGACATCGAGTCGACGTACGCGTGCGCGGTGGAGCTGGTGCACGTCGGCGACGCGCCGCGCGACGAGCGGGTCGACGCGCTGCTCGCCGCGGCGCGCGAGGCTGTCGTCAACGCCGCCAAGCACGCCGGCGGCCAGGTGACGGTGTACGTGGAGTGCGGGCAGGAGGGCGTGGAGGTGTTCGTGCGCGACCGCGGACCGGGCTTCGACCCGGAGCAGGTGCCCGACGACCGGCTCGGCCTGCGCGAGTCGGTGATGGCGCGGATGGCGCGCGTGGGCGGCAGCGCCCGCGTGCGCTCGACGCCGGGCGAGGGCACCGAGGTGTCGCTGGTGCTGCCGGCGCCGCTCGCGGCGAGGGTCCGGTCATGAGCGACGGCACGGACGCCACGCCGTCCACACGGCTGCTGCGGATCGTCCTCGTGGACGACCACCGGCTGTTCCGCTCCGGCGTGCGCGCCGAGCTCGGCGACCGCGTCGAGGTGGTGGGCGAGGCCGGCGACGTCGACGAGGCGGTCGCGGTGATCCGGCGGGAGCGTCCCGACGTCGTGCTCCTCGACGTGCACCTGCCCGGCGGGGGCGGCCGGGCCGTGCTCGACGCCTGCGCCTCGGAGCTCATCGACGTCCGGTTCCTCGCGCTGTCGGTGTCGGACGCGGCCGACGACGTGATCGGCGTCGTGCGCGGGGGCGCCCGCGGCTACGTCACGAAGGCGATCTCCGGCGACGACCTCGTGGACGCGATCCGGCGCGTCGCGGACGGCGACGCCGTGTTCTCGCCGCGGCTGGCGGGGTTCGTGCTCGACGCCTTCAGCGCCGGGTCCCTCGACGTCGACGAGGAGGGCCTCGACGCGCTGAGCCCGCGCGAGCGCGAGGTGATGCGGCTCATCGCCCGCGGCTACACCTACCGCGAGGTGGCGCGCGACCTCGTGCTCTCGGTCAAGACGGTCGAGACCCACGTGTCGTCCGTGCTGCGCAAGCTCCAGCTGTCCAACCGGCACGAGCTCGCCCGCTGGGCCGCCGCGCACCGCATCGTCTGACCGCGCAACCCACCCCGTCGTTACTGCCCGGATGACCGGAGATCGGCCCGGTCTCCGGTTCTTCCGGCAGTAACGACGGGAAGGGGACGGGGGCCGGACGTACGCTGCCGACGTGGACGCCGACGAGCTCGCGACGCTGACGGCGCTGCGCCGCGCCCGCGACTTCATGGACCGCGAGTACGCGCGCCCGCTCGACGTCCCGGCTATCGCGCGCACGGCGCACATGTCGCCGGCGCACTTCTCCCGGCGCTTCCGCGCCGCCTACGGCGAGACGCCGTACTCCTACCTCATGACGCGCCGCATCGAGCGGGCCAAGACGCTCCTGCGCCAGGGCACGATGTCGGTCACCGACGTGTGCATGGCGGTGGGCTGCACGTCGCTCGGGTCGTTCAGCTCGAGGTTCACCGAGATCGTGGGCGTCACGCCGAGCGCCTACCGCGCCCGCGACCACGCGGCGGCCCAGGTGGTGCCGGCCTGCGTCGCGAAGGTGGCGCTGCGCCCGGTCCGGACGCCGGCCGTCACCCCCTGACCCCGTCGACGTCACTGCCCGAGAGCGCGGGGACCGGCGAGATCTCCGTGCCTTCGGGCGGTGACGACGGGACGCAGAGGCGTCAGGCGGGCATCGTCGCGACGAAGAAGCCCTCGGCCAGGCGGCCCTCGGGCAGCCCGGCGGCCTCGGCGTTGCGCGCGGCCCAGCCCCGCACGAACTCCTCGAGCGTGTCGAGGTGGCCGGTCTGGGACTCGTGCGCGCGCAGCGCGGCGAGCTTGCGGTCGAACGTGTCGGTGATGTCCACGTAGTGCGTGATCGTGGGGTGGCCCATCACCCACACCTCCTGCACGCTCCAGGCGTCGAGGCCCTCGTCGCGCAGCAGCACCGGGTGGGCGAACGGGTTGCGCGCGTCGGGGTAGACGGCCTGGATCGCGGCCTCGCCCGCCGCCATGTGGTCCGGGTGCGACGCCGGGATGCGCTCCCAGTTGCGCTCCGGGGTCTGGATGAGCAGCCGCTGGGGACGGATCTGGCGGATCGCGCGCGACAGGTCGCGGCGCAGGTCGTGGGTCACGGTCAGCGAGCCGTCGTGGTAGCCGAGGAACCGCACGTCGGTGACACCCGCCGCGGCGGCCGCCGCGACCTGCTCGGCCCGGCGGATCGCGGGGATCTCCGAGCGCGGGACGTCGGGGTCGAAGCCGCCCGCGTCGCCGTCGGTGATCACGCAGTAGGTCACCTCGACGCCTGCGTCGACCCAGCCGGCCACGGTGCCGGCGGCGCCGAAGTCGACGTCGTCGGGGTGGGCGGTGATCGACAGGACGCGGGTGACCTCGGAATCGTCGAGCACAGGACCTCCTGGATGTCCGGTCTCCGGACCAGTTGCTGCGGTCACGGCTCCGGGCGGGGGATTTCGGCTGCCATCGTAGGGACGGTGCGCAAGGACGACGCCGGCCCTGCCGATGACCCTCCCATGAGCTTCGCGACGCCGCCGCCCACCCGCCGCGCTCCTCGCGCCCTCCCCGCCCCGGTCCTGCTGGCCGTGGCCCTGGTGCTCTCGGCCCTCCCCGTGCTGGTGCCGGCGCCGGCCCGGGCGGCCGTCCCCGCCCCGCGCACGGTGCCCGAGGCGATCGACGCCTACGCCGGCTACGAGGGGCAGACCCTGTGCACCCCCTCGACCAAGCCGGGCACCGCCAAGCTCGTCCGGCTGCTGCTCACGACGTACGGGAGCGCCGGCATCGGCGTGGGCCGGTCGTGCTCCTCCGGCGGCACGAGCGAGCACAAGGAGGGACGCGCCATCGACTGGATGGTGAGCCACCGCGTGCCCGCCCAGCGGGCCAAGGCCGAGGCGTTCCTGCACTGGCTGCTCGCCCCGGGGGCCGACGGCCAGCCCGCCGAGATGGCCCGGCGCCTGGGCGTGATGTACATCGGGTGGAACAACCACTTCTGGGCGTCCTACCGCGCCGCCGACGGCTGGACCGACCTCAAGGGCTGCACCACCGACCCGGCCAAGAAGGCCAGCGGCTACGACACGTACTGCCACCGCAACCACGTGCACCTCTCGCTGAGCTGGGACGGCGCGGCCGGGCTCACCTCGTACTGGTCCGGCTCGGCAATCGAGCCGGCCTGCTCGGCGCCCTGGGGCGCGGCGTCCACCACCGCGGGCCCGGCCGGCGACCTCGTGCCGGTGGCCGCGGTCCGCGTGCATGGGACACGCGGGGGCACCGGCCTGGACTCCCCGTGCCGGCTCGAGGCCGAGCCGTCGTGGGACACGACCCGCGGCGACGCCGTGGTCCGCGTCACGGGCGTGGGCGACGTGCCGGCCGAGGGCGTCGGCGCGGTCGCGGTGCGGGTGAACGTCGGCCGCACCAGCGCACCCGGGCCGACGGTGTCGCTGCGTTCCACGGCGTCCTCGCCGTCGATCCCCGTCGTGACCTCGCCGACGTCGCTGTCCTACGGGTCGACGACGGTCCTCCCGGTCGCCTCGGACGGGACCATCCGGGTGGGGCTCGACCGCGGGGGTGCCGACGTGTCCCTCGACGTCGTGGGCTGGGCACCGGTCGTGCCGGCCGCCCCGCCGGTCACCGGGCCGTCGGCCACCGTCACCTCCGGCACCACCCACGCCGTGGCGGCCGCCGTCGTGTACTCCGGCGCCGACCCGCTCGCGCCGCGCGAGACGCGCACCGTGCACCTCGCCGGGCTCGGGGGCCTGCCGGCCTCCGGTGTCACGGGGGTGGCGGTCACCCTCACCGTGGCGCCGACCGCCCGGCCCGGCCTCGTCGGCGTGGTCACCGACACCGGCCGCGCGTTCCTCGGCTCGCTGCGCTCGAGCACGACCGCGCCGCGCAGCACGCAGGTGATCGTCCCGGGCTCCGGCGACGTCGTCCTGCGCAACCTGGGCGCCGCGCCCGCGCAGGTGACGCTGCGGCTCGACGGGTGGTTCGACGCCACGCCCACGCCGGGCGCGGCCCTCACCCTGCTCGACACGCCTGCCACAGTGATCGACACCGCCCGCCACGTCGGCCTGCCCACGGGCGTCCTGCACGCGACCTCCCGGGTGGTCACCATGACCGGCGACGTCGTGCCCGCCGGCGCCACGGGGCTGCTGCTCGCCGTGGACGTGCACGGCGGCCGCACCGAGGGGACGCTGTCGCTCGGGTCGGTCCGGTGGATGCCGGCCGTCTCGTTCGGCGCCCGCGAGTGGGCCCACGAGACCGTGCTGATCGCGCTGCGGGGCAACGGCCGGATGGCCCTCGGCACGGCGTCGATCGGGTCGCACTTCCGCGTGACGGTGCTGGGCTACACGTCCTGACACCCCTCGGCGGCCCGTCGCCGCTGTCCCACGGGCGACCTAGACTCGTCGTGAGATGACCACCCTCTTCGACGACCTCGGCCTGCCGCGCCCCGAGCCCGAGCCGTCGCGCGGCCCGGCCTCGGTCGAGCCGGCCGCCCTGCTCGACGACCTCAACCCGGAGCAGCGAGCCGCCGTGGAGCACCGCGGCTCGCCGCTGCTCATCGTGGCCGGCGCGGGGTCCGGCAAGACCCGCGTGCTCACCCGCCGCATCGCCCACCTGCTCGCCACCGGCGACGCCCGCTCGGGCGAGATCCTCGCGATCACGTTCACCAACAAGGCCGCGGGCGAGATGCGCGAGCGCGTCGTCGAGCTCGTCGGCCCGCGGGCCAAGGCGATGTGGGTCTCCACGTTCCACTCCGCCTGCGTGCGCATCCTGCGCCGCGAGGCGCCGCGGCTGGGCATGTCGTCGTCGTTCTCGATCTACGACGCCACGGACTCCCAGCGGCTCATGACCCTCGTGTGCCGCGACCTCGACCTCGACCCCAAGCGCTATCCGCCGCGCGCCTTCAGCAACCAGGTGTCGAACCTGAAGAACGAGCTGATCGACCACGAGACGTTCGCCGAGCGGGCCACCAACCACCAGGAGCGCACCCTCGCCGAGGCCTACGCCGACTACCAGCGCCGGCTGCGCCGGGCCAACGCCTTCGACTTCGACGACCTGATCTTCTCCACCGTCTCGGTGCTCCAGCTGTTCCCGGACGTCGCGGAGCACTACCACCGGCGGTTCCGGCACATCCTGGTCGACGAGTACCAGGACACCAACCACGCGCAGTACGTGCTGGTCAACGAGCTCGTGGGCCGCGGCGACGACGGCGTGCCGCCGGCCGAGCTGTGCGTCGTCGGCGACGCCGACCAGAGCATCTACGCCTTCCGCGGCGCGACCATCCGCAACATCGAGGAGTTCGAGCGCGACTACCCGGACGCGGACACGGTGCTCCTCGAGCAGAACTACCGCTCCACGCAGACCATCCTCTCGGCCGCGAACGCCGTCATCACCAAGAACACCTCGCGCCGCCCCAAGCGACTGTGGACCGACGCCGGCAACGGCGCGCAGGTGATCGGGTACGTCGCCGACAACGAGCACGACGAGGCGGCGTTCGTCGCGGGGGAGATCGACCGCCTCGCCGACGAGGACGGCGTCCCGGCCCGCGACGTCGCGGTGTTCTACCGCACCAACGCGCAGTCGCGGTCGCTGGAGGAGGTGTTCATCCGGGTGGGCCTGCCCTACCGCGTGGTGGGCGGCGTCCGCTTCTACGAGCGCAAGGAGATCCGCGACGCCGTCGCCTACCTGCGTGCCCTGGCCAACCCCGACGACGACATCTCGCTGCGCCGCATCCTCAACGTGCCGCGGCGCGGCATCGGCGATCGGGCCGAGGCCGTGGTCGAGGTCCTCGCCCAGCGCGAGCGGATCTCCTTCGGCGCGGCGCTCGCACGCGCCGAGGAGGCGCCGATGATCGCCACGCGCTCGCTGACGCAGATCCAGGCGTTCGTGCAGCTGATGTCCGACCTGCGCACCCTCGTGGAGGCGGGCAGCGGGCCGGCCACGGTGCTCGCCGCGGTGCTCGAGCAGACCGGCTACCTCGCCGAGCTCGCCGCCAGCAGCGATCCGCAGGACGAGACGCGCGTCGAGAACCTCGCCGAGCTCGAGTCGGTCGCGCGCGAGTTCGAGACCGACCAGCCCGAGGGCACCCTGGCCGACTTCCTCGAGCGCGTGTCGCTGGTCGCCGACTCCGACGAGATCCCCGACGCCGACGAGCACGGCGGCGTCGTCACGCTCATGACGCTGCACACCGCCAAGGGACTCGAGTTCCCCGTCGTGTTCCTCACCGGCATGGAGGACGGCGTCTTCCCGCACATGCGCTCGCTCGGCGACGTCCACGAGCTCGAGGAGGAGCGCCGCCTGGCCTACGTCGGGATCACCCGCGCGCGCGAGCGGCTCTACGTCTCGCGCGCGATCGTGCGCTCCGCGTGGGGCGCGCCGTCGTACAACCCGCCCAGCCGGTTCCTCGACGAGCTGCCGGGCGAGCTCGTGCACTGGAACCGCGAGGACCCGGTCTCGTCCGCGGGGCCGGCCGCGAGCCGGCCGAGCCGCGGCGGCTTCGGCGCGGCGCCCTCGCTGCTCGCCGCCGCGACGCGCCCCGGCGCCCGCAGCCCCGGCAACCGCGAGGTGGTCTCGCTCTCGGCCGGCGACCGGGTCACCCACGACAAGTTCGGGCTCGGCACGGTCGTGTCCACGAGCGGTATGGGCGAGAAGGCGGAGGCGACCATCGACTTCGGCGCGGAGGGCACCAAGCGCCTGCTGCTGCGCTACGCCCCGGTCGAGAAGCTCTGACCCGTCGGGCGGGGCTCAGGACGACGGGCCGCGCGCGGCGCGGGCCTGCGCGCGCGGGGCGCGCTGGCGCGGCACCGAGGCGGACGACCGGCCCCGGCTGCTCGCGATCGAGGTGGCACCCGCGGCCAGCGTGTGCCCGTCGTGGTCGAGGTGGGCGAGGGTCGTGCAGATCTCGTGCACCACGCGTCCGTCGACCGGCAGCGACATGTGGCCGACGCCGCGCACGAACACGTTGCGCGCCGAGAGGTCCGGGTGCACCACCTGCGCGGACCTCGACGGCACGATCATCTGGTCGAGGTCGCTCCACACGGCGACGAACCGCGTGCGGCACGCCGGCGCGGGCTCGCACAGCTCGCGCACGAGGTCGCTGCCCGGGCGCATCTGGCGCACCAGGGGGTGCGGCAGCGCGTACGCCGGGAGCGTGCCGTCGTGGGGGCTGCCGAGGGTGACCAGCGTGTGCACCCGCGCGTCGCCGCCCAGGCGCTGCACGTAGTAGCGCGCCACGAGGCCGCCCAGCGAGTGCCCGACGACGTGGACCCGCTCGTAGCCGGTCTCCTCGCACACCTGCTCGACGACCTCGCCGAGGCGGGTGGCCAGCACGCGCACGTCGCCGGTGAGGGAGCGGTAGTTGACCGCGACGACCCGGCCGAACCCGCGGCGGCGCAGCCCGCGCCGCAGCAGCGTGAACACCGAGCGGTTGTCGACGATGCCGTGCATGAGGATGATCGGCGTCCCCGCGGCCTCCACGTCGCCCACCACCAGGCCGCGCTGCACGGGCGAGAGGCCGCCGAGGTGCGTGTGGTGCACGACGTCGAGCGTGCGCTCCTCGAGGATGCTGAACGGCCACATGGCCAGGTGCGCGGTCCACCACGCGACCTCGACCGCGACGCCGCGCACCCCGCTGGGCGACACCAGCGACCGGCCCACCCGGGCCACGCCCGCCCGCGCCTCGTCGGCCGCCTGGGCGAGCCGCTCGAGCCGCCCGGGCTCCCGGGCGGCTGCCTGGCGCGGATCGGCGTCCTGCGGCACCCCGCGAGGGTAGCCGCCGCCACCCGGACCTCGCGCCGCGCGACGCGCATCGTGACGCGGGTGCGACGTCATCGTGACCGGGCGTGAGCGTCCCCGGTGCCCGCGGGGCGTCGCGGGAGGCCCGCTCGCTACGCTCGACGCAGTGCCGGCCGGGCCGGTCGCGCCCCGTGGCGCGGCCCCCGCAGCAGTCCCCCCAGGAGGCCGTCGATGAGCACCGCCACCGTCCCCCGCACACCGACGGGCGCGCCCATCCGGGTCATCGTGGCCAAGCCCGGCCTCGACGGGCACGACCGCGGGGCGAAGGTGGTCGCGCGGGCGCTGCGCGACGCCGGCATCGAGGTGGTCTACACCGGCCTGCACCAGACACCGGAGCAGATCGTCGAGACCGCCATCCAGGAGGACGCCGACCTCATCGGGCTCTCGGTGCTCTCCGGCGCCCACCTGACGCTGTTCGCCGCCGTGCTCGAGCAGCTGCGCGCCCGCGACGCCGCCGACATCGTGGTGTTCGGCGGCGGCATCATCCCCGCCGACGACATCCCCGTGCTCGAGGAGATGGGCGTCGCGAAGATCTTCACCCCGGGCACCACCACCGCCAGCATCGTCGACTGGGTCGTCGAGCGGGTCGGCGCCAGCGCCTGAGGCCTCGTCCTCGACCATCCCGGCCATCCCCGCCCGGCTCCGCCGATCGGGCGGCGAGCGGTACGCCCGGCACGCCGAACGGTCGGCCCGGCCGTCCCGCGTCGCCCAACGGCTGTGACCTCGGTCGCACTGCGCCCGGGGCCCGGGACCGGCGGTGGCGGGGGGAGGCGCCGGGGCTAGAGTCGCGAGCGATTCCGCGTCGCCGCCGGTCCGCACGGGACGGGCCCCGGCGTCACCCTCGACGAGTCAGGACATCCAGCGGTGGATCTCTACGAGTACCAGGCGAAGGAGCTGTTCGCCCAGCACGGCGTGCCGACGCAGAGCGGCGAGGTCGTGCGCACGCCGCACCAGGCCAAGGAGGCCGCCGAGCGCATCGGCGGCCTCGTGGTGGTCAAGGCCCAGGTGAAGACCGGCGGCCGCGGCAAGGCCGGCGGCGTCAAGCTCGCCGCCACGCCCCAGGAGGCCTTCGAGAAGGCCCACGACATCCTCGGCCTGGACATCAAGGGCCACATCGTCCACCAGGTGCTCGTCAACCCGGCCGCGGACATCGCGGAGGAGTACTACGTCTCCTTCCTGCTCGACCGCGCCCAGCGCACCTTCCTCGCCATGGCGAGCAAGGAGGGCGGCATGGAGATCGAGCAGCTCGCGGTGGAGCGGCCCGACGCGCTCGCGCGCGTGCCGGTCGACGCCCTCGTGGGGGTCGACCGCGCCAAGGCCGAGGAGATCACCGACACCGCCGGCTTCGACGCCTCGGTGCGCGAGCAGGTCATCGAGGTCCTGCAGCGGCTCTGGGACGTCTTCGTCAAGGCCGACGCGACGCTGGTCGAGGTCAACCCGCTCGTGAAGACCCCCGAGGGCCAGGTGGTCGCGCTCGACGGCAAGGTGACCCTCGACGACAACGCCGCTTTCCGGCACCCGGAGCACGCGGCGCTGGCCGACGCCACGCAGACCGACCCGCTCGAGCTGCGCGCGCAGGAGAAGGACCTCAACTACGTCAAGCTGTCCGGCTCCGTCGGCATCATCGGCAACGGCGCCGGGCTCGTGATGAGCACGCTCGACGTCGTGGCCTACGCCGGCGAGGAGTTCGGCGGGCAGAAGCCGGCCAACTTCCTCGACATCGGCGGTGGCGCCAGCGCCGAGGTGATGGCGGACGGGCTGGAGATCATCCTGTCCGACCCCGAGGTGCGGTCGGTCTTCGTCAACGTCTTCGGCGGCATCACGGCGTGCGACGCCGTGGCCAACGGCATCGTGCAGGCGCTCGACCTGCTCGCCTCGAAGGGCGAGGCCGTCGACAAGCCGCTCGTGGTGCGCCTCGACGGCAACAACGCCGACCTCGGTCGGCAGATCCTCCGCGACGCGGCGAACCCGCTCGTGGAGCTCGTGGACACGATGGACGGTGCCGCGCGACGCGTGGCCGAGCTTGCGGCACAGGGAGCCTGACGACCATGGCCATCTTCCTCACCGAGGACTCCAAGATCCTCGTCCAGGGCATCACCGGGTCCGAGGGCACCAAGCACACGATCCGCATGCTCGGGTCGCACGCGAACATCGTCGCGGGCGTCACGCCGGGCAAGGGCGGCCAGGTCGTCGAGGCGGAGGGGCGCACCATCCCGGTGTTCTCCTCGTGCCAGGAGGCGGTCGAGGCGACCGGCGCCGACGTGTCCGTCGTGTTCGTGCCCCCGCGCTTCACCAAGGGCGCCGTCGTCGAGGCGGTGGACGCCGGCATCCCGCTCGTGGTGGTGATCACGGAGGGCGTCCCGGTGCACGACACCGCGGAGTTCTTCGCCTACGCGCAGAGCAAGGGCACCACGCGGATCATCGGCCCCAACTGCCCCGGCCTGATCAGCCCCGGGAAGTCCAACGCGGGCATCATCCCCGGCACCATCACGAAGGCCGGGCGCATCGGCCTGGTGTCGAAGTCCGGCACGCTGACCTACCAGATGATGTACGAGCTGCGCGACCTCGGCTTCAGCTCCGCCGTCGGCATCGGCGGCGACCCGGTCATCGGCACCACCCACATCGACTGCCTCGCCGCGTTCGAGGCCGACCCCGAGACCGACGCCATCGTGATGATCGGCGAGATCGGCGGCGACGCCGAGGAGCGCGCGGCGGCCTACATCGCCGAGCACGTCACCAAGCCGGTCGTCGGCTACGTCGCCGGGTTCACCGCGCCGGAGGGCAAGACGATGGGCCACGCCGGCGCCATCGTGTCCGGCTCGTCGGGCACCGCCGCCGCCAAGAAGGAGGCGCTCGAGGCCGTGGGCGTCAAGGTGGGCAAGACGCCGTCGGAGACCGCCCGCCTCATGCGCGAGATCATCGAGGCGAAGTAGCCTCGCGCCATGCGCAGGACGACGCTCGGCCCGGCCCTCCTGGTGGCAGCCATCGTGCCCGCCGTCCTCGTGGCGGGGGCCGCGCCGAGCGTGGCGGTGCGCGCCCCCGTGGGGGCCGCGCCGCGCACGGTCGAGGCCGTGGTGCGGCCGGCCGCCGTGCCCGCCCCGGTGGTCGCGGCCGCCGGACCGACCCCGTCGTCGTGGGAGGGCGGCCACGCGGTGGCCGTCGCGCCGCGCTGGTGGCCGCAGGGCTACAGCCACGCCTCGGCGCCGTGGCCGTCCGCGTGGCCCCGGCCCGTCGCGTTCTCGCCCACCCGCAAGGGGCCGCTCACGGGCCTGGTGATCGCGCTCGACCCGGGCCACAACATCGGCAACCGCAACCACGTCGCGCAGCTGAACCACACCTACTGGGTCGGTCTCACGAAGATCTGCAACACCACCGGCACGGCCACCAACAGCGGCTACCCGGAGGCCACGTACAACTGGGACGTCATCGCCCGGCTGCGCCGGATGCTGGTCGCCAACGGCGCCACCGTGGTGGTCACCCGTGACCGCAACTCGGCCACCACCTACGGCCCCTGCGTGAGCGCTCGGGGCTCCTTCGGGCAGTTCGAGAAGGCCGCGTTCATGCTGTCGGTGCACGCCGACGGCGGCCCGTCCACCGGCCGCGGCTTCCACGTGATCGTGCCGGCGTACTACAAGGGCTACACCGACGACATCGCCGCGCGGTCGCGCGTGCTGGGCAACGACCTCATCGCCGGCATGTCCACCTCGTTCCAGCGCACGACCTACCTGTCGAACGTGCTCTCGGTGCGCAAGGACCAGGGCACGCTCAACATGTCGAACGTCCCGGTCGCGGTGGTCGAGACCCTCAACATGCGCAACCGCTACGACGCCCGCATCGCGACGTCGCGGCTCGGTCGCCAGCAGGTCGCGCACGCCCTGCTCGTCGGCATCCTCCGCTACGCCAAGCGCCTCTAGGCGGCCCCGCGCCCGGCCGAGACGGAGGGCGGCGGGTGCGAGTCTCGGTGGATCAGCCGGCCAGCTCGAGGAAGCGGCCGGCGTCGCGTGGACGGTCTGTGCAGAAGCAGTTAACATTCGGTCCGGTGCTCGCGATCACGCGGCGTCGACGCGGGGAGGTGACGTGGGCGCAGCGGATTCGCCTGCCGATCAGCTCGGATCACGACTGCGCGATGCGCGGGTCGCTGCAGGCCTGAGCCTTCGCGAGCTCGCGCGGCAGCTGGGGGTGAGCCCGTCGTTCGTCTCGCAGATGGAGAACGGCAAGTCGCAGCCCTCCGTCGCGACCCTGTACTCGTTGTCCAGGCTGCTCGACACGTCGATCGACGCTCTCTTCCACGACAGCGGTGAGGCTGTCGCATCCTCGCCCCCGGTCCCGGGGGAGAACGGCGCGGAGCCGAGCGCGCCGGAGGCGCCGAGCGTGAGCGCGGTGCTGGCCGGCCGGGTCAACCGGTCGACTCTGGGCTCCCCCGCGGACGCCTTCGAGCGTGGTGTGGGCCGCTCGCAGTGGTCCGTGGTCCGGCCCCACGAGCGACCGCGCATCGTCATGGACAGCGGGGTCGTGTGGGAGCAGCTGGCGGCCAACACGGGTGACGACCTCGACTTCATCGAGATCATCTATCCACCCCACGGGAGCTCGACGACCGACGACCGCATGCTTCAGCACGCAGGATTCGAGTGCGGGTTCCTGCTCGAGGGCGAGCTCGAGATCACCATCGGGTTCGACTCGTTCACGATGCGTCCGGGCGACTCCGTGGGGTTCGACTCGGCGACCCCTCACATCTTCCGGAACCTGGGAGAGACACCGGCGCGCGGCGTGTGGTTCGTGCGTCACTCGCACTGAGGGGTCGACGCCCGCTCTGCCTGCGGACCAGGCGCCGAGCCCCCGGTCCGCAGGCGGCCGGCATCAGCCCAGCGGGATGCGGTCCTTGTTGACTGCCAGCCAGTCGTCGAACGACTTCAGCCCCGGGTGCAGCCGCCGCACGGCGTCGAGCGGCCGCTCCGAGACGAAGTAGTCGTTGAAGTCCCGGTAGAACTGGAACATGTTGCCGAGGTCGTCGGCGCCCGGGAAGCCGAGCGCACGGTAGTCGTCGGGCTCGATCGCGGCGTAGGTGACCGGTTCCCCGAGAGCGCTCGACAACTGGGCCGCCATCTCGCTGCCGGTGAGGTGCTCGCCGGCGATCGACACCGTCTCCCCGGCCAGGTCTCTGCCTGCCGTGAAGATGCCGTACGCGACGACGCCGATGTCATCGGCCGAGATCCCCGACAGCCGGGCGTCACCCATCGGGAGGGTCAGCGTCAGCGCGCCGTCCGCGCCCCGCTGCGGCCCCATCCCGAAGTGGATCATGTTGTCCCAGTAGAAGGTGGTCTGCAGGAACGTGGTCGGGACGCCGGCGTCGGTGAAGTAGTGGTTGGCGGCGCCCTTCGCGTCGAAGTGCGGAACCTTGTACTGCTCCTGCAGGGTGGGCATGCGGTCGTCATCGAGGGGGACCCACCGCCGCGTGTCCTCCAGTGTCGACCACACGACGTGCTCGAGGCCGGCTCGTGCCGCGGACCGGGCGAAGCGCTGCGCCTCCGCGTCCTCCTGCTCGGCGGAGAAGTGCGCCCAGAAGAACGTCACGAAGAACGCGCCGTGGGCGCCGTCGAGCCCGGCCGCGAGCGAGGCGTCGTCGTCGATGTCGACCTGGACCACCTCGGCACCGGCGTCGGCCAGGGCGCGAGCGGCCTCGGACGAGGGATCACGCGTGAGTGCTCGCGCGGCGAACCCTCCGTCGGGGTCGGCGAGGATGGCGCGGACCAGCCCGCCTCCCTGGGCGCCCGTCGCGCCGACCACGGCGATCGTCTTCCGGTCCGTCATGTCTGTCCTCCCGGGGCGAGGGCGTGACCCGGCCGGGCCCGCCGCGTGTCCCGGATTGTTCAGCGGGACTGGACGAGAAGTCAATGAATACTGAACTATTGGTCCGACCGAAGCAGATGTGTCGAGTCAGGCTTCACCACCGCACGGGTGTGGTGCGCCCGGCTCGACCCGGCGAAGGGCGGGGCCCGAAAGTGAGCGCCAGGTCCGTCGCTGTTCTCGGGCTCGGACGGATGGGTGGCGCGGCCGCCGCCCGCCTGGCCGCTCGCGGGATGAGCGTCACGGCCTGGTCCCGCACGCCCGCGTCGGTGCGGCGCTGGCGCCACGATCATCCCGACGCGCACGTCACGCTCGCGGAGACACCGGCGGACGCTGCCCGCTCGGCGGACCACCTGCTGGCATTCCTGTCCGACGGCTCGGCGCTCGAGCACGTCGTGCTCGGTGCCGACGGCGTCCTCTCCGGGGCAGAGGGGCACGACGTGCTGCTCGCGGATCTGGGCACCTCCGGGCCCGGGTCCGTGGGCCGGGTGCACGCGGCGCTGCGCTCCTCCGGGGTGCGGTTCGTCGACGCACCTGTGTCGGGCAGCATCGCGGCCGTGCGCGATGGCAGCCTCCTGGTGATGGCCGGCGGTGCTGCCGAGGACGTCGAGTCCCTGCGATCAGTGCTCCTCGGCGTCCTGGCCCGCGAGGTCGTCCATGTCGGCATGGGAGGTGCGGGGGCCGCCATGAAGCTCTGCGTGAACGCGGTGCTCTTCGCGCTCAACGCCGGACTCGCCGAGGCTCTGCGTGTCGCGGAGTCGAGCGGAGTCGACCGTGACGCTGCGTACGACGTCCTGGCTCGGAGCGCGGTGGCCGCGCCGTACCTGGCGTACAAGCGCGAGGCCTTTCTGGAGCGCGGGTCGCCGGTCGCTTTCAGCCTCGACCTGGCGGCGAAGGATCTCCGGCTCGCAGTAGACCTGGCAGCTGCCGCAGGTGTCGGGACACCAGTCTGGGAGGCGGTCGCTCGCGGCATCGATGCCGCGCGGGAGGCTGGCCTCGGCGCCGATGACCTGGCGCGGCTGTCGTGGGAGGTCTGATGCGCGCCGTCGTCTATCACGGTCCACACGACGTCCGGGTGGAGGACCGCCCCGAGCCGGCGGCGACGTCCGGCTCGTGCGTCGTGGCCGTGTCGCTGGCGGCCCTGTGCGGCACGGACGCGAGCGAGTACGCCAAGGGTCCGACGCTGATGCGTCGCGAGGTCCCCACCGTGATCGGGCACGAGTTCGTGGGGACGGTCCTCGAGCCGGACCCGGCGGGCGAGGGCCCGCCGCGGGGCAGCCGTGTGGTGAGCGGGGCGGGCGTCTCGTGCGGCGCCTGCCCGCGGTGCCGGGAGGGCAGGACCAACCTGTGCTGGGCCTACGCCACGCTCGGCCTGTCCCTCGACGGCGGCGCGGCCGAGCGGGTGGCGGTCCCCGTCGCGACCCTGAAGCCGGTGCCCGACACCCTCCCGGACGAGCTGGCGGTCCTCGCGCAGCCTCTGGCTGTGGGGCTGCATGCAGTGGACCGATCCGGCGCCGGCGACGGAGACCTGGTCGTGGTGCTGGGGGCGGGTGCGATCGGCTCGTTCGTGCTGCTGGGCCTGGCTGCCACCGCGGTCGGGCACCTGGTCGTGGCCGACGTCGCTGCCGCGAGCCTGGCGAGCGCGCGTCAGCTGGCGCCGACGGCCACCGTCGTGCACGTCGACGACCTCGAGCGCGTGGTGTCGAGCCTGTCCGCAGGACGTGGCGCCGACGTGGTGTTCGAGACGTCGGGAGCCGCGGGGGCCTTCGGACGGGCGCTGTCGCTGGTGCGCAGGGGAGGGACCGTGCAGGCGGTGGGACTGCCGTCAGGACCGCAGCCGGTCGCGCTGACCCCGTGGGTGCTGGCCGAAGTCGACGTCCGGACCTCGGTGGCACACGTCGTCGACACCGATCTGCCGCGCGCGCTCGAGATTCTCGACGCCGCCCGGCCGTCGCTGCGCCACGTCGACGTCCCGCTCGAGGCGGCGGTCGACGAAGGGCTGGTACCCCTTGCGGAGGGCCGTTCCGGCGGGAAGGTCGTCATCCACGTCCGGTGACGGGCACCACGCGGGAGGGAGGGCCAGGAGACGTCCGGCTCCGGGCCCTCCCTCCCGCGGCGATCAGGACGCCGGGTAGACCTCGGGCAGCCAACGCCCTGGGTCCGAGACGCCGGACGCGGCGAGCACCCGGTCGCGCGCCTGCTCCGCCAGGCGGCGGACACGGGCGAAGTCGTGGCCCACGAGAGCGCCGTCCCGCTTCACGATCGTGCCGTCGACCATGACCGTGTCGACGAGCTGCGGGTTCCCTGACTCGAGCACCGCGCCGGCGGGGTAGTTCAGCGGCTGCATGCCGTAGACGTCCGTGCGGAGCAGCACGATGTCTGCGCGCTTGCCCGGTGTCAGCGAGCCCACCTTGTCGCCCAGCCAAGCCGCCGTGGCGCCGCCCTGGGTCGCGAACTCGAGCACCTGGGTGGCGAGCACCGGAAGCGGGTCGACCGCGACGTCCTGCGCGAGCGCCTCGACGTTGACGAGGTACCGCGTGCCCGCCAGGCAGGCCCTCATCGCGCTGAAGATGTCACCGCCGACGGACGTGCACACGTCGATCGACAGTGACGTCGTGATCCCCCGAGAGATCGCACGCAGCGTGGCCAGCGTCCCGTGCCCCATGTGCATCTCGAGCTCAGGAGCGATGGAGATCGCGCCGCCTGTCCGTGCGATGACGTCGTACTCGGCGTCGGACAGGGCGTTGCAGTGGACGTACGTGGTCCGATCGGTCGCGAGGCCGTTCTCCTCCATCCAGAGGACGGGAAGGCTCTTGCCCCAGGCGCCGTCGCCCACGTGGACGGTGACGGGGATGTCGAGCTCCTTCGCCAGCGCGAAGTCCTGCAGCGTCACGTCGCGGGTGGCGAACTGCGGACCGCGGGGCGCGAGCGCCAGCGTCACGAGCTGGTCCGGGGAGGAGAACCACTTCTCAGCGATGCGCACCACGTCCCGCGACTGGGGAACGTCGCTCACCGGCAGCCACTCGTCGTTGGAGTTGCCGTAGGCCCACACCGCGCGGATCCCCGAGTCGAGCACCGCCTGGATCGCGGCGTCCGCATGCTCGGGGGAGTTGTTGTTGTGCGACCAGTCGACCAGCGTGGTGATGCCCGAGTCGAGGGCGTCGAGCATCGCGATGAGATTCGCGGCGTACATGTCCTCGGCCGTGTACTTGTTGCCGAGCACCCCGCGGACGCCCGAGAAGTACTGGGGCAGGGTCCAGTCCGTGGACATGTGACGGATCAGCGACTGCCAGCTGTGGCGGTGCGTGTCGACGAAGCCTGGGAGCACGAAACGGTCCGTGCCGTCGATGACCTCGGCGTCGACGTCCCCCAGGTCCGGCGCCACGGCCTGGATCACTCCGTCCTCGACGAGGACGTCGGCGGAGCGGATCTCGCCGAGCTGCGGGTCCTGGGTGAGCGCCCAGGCGCCCTTGATGAGGTACCGGCCAGCGGCCATGAGGGCTCCTCGGTGGCAGGGGGAGGGGGCCGGTGACGACCCTCGGGAGGTCGGCACTGTAACGACGGGCATCCGGGGCGCGTCAAGTGCTTGTGAACGATTCCGTGCCCGGCCGCCGCTTCAGTGCTGCCGACGGTCACGATTGTGTCGCGCCGTTTAGCAGTGCTTGACAGTGCTGTTAACTCCCGCCTAGCGTCCCGCTCCACCCGGCACCCGCCACGGACACAGTCCCGACCGGCCACGCCACGACGCCCAGGAGGAGCACTCAGATGACCGAACGCGACATGCAGGGCCGCAGCGTCGTCGTCACCGGGGCGAGCTCGGGCATGGGCGCCGCCGTGGCACGAGAGCTCGGGCGTCGTGGAGCGGCCGTCGTCCTGCAGGGGCGGGACCCCGAGCGTCTGCAGGCCGTCCAGTCGGCGGTCGAGGACAGCGGGGGCCGAGCCGTCCAGGCGCCGGTCGACCTCGAGGATCTCGAGGCAGTCCCCGGGCTCGTCGACACCGCCGTCTCGGCCTTCGGCCACATCGACGGGCTCGTCCTCAACGCCAGCCTGTTCGACCCGCGTCCGCTCGCGGAGATGACCCTCGACTCGATCCAGCGCCAGTGGAACACCAACGTGGTGTCGCACCTGCTGATGGTGCAGAGAGCGGCTCCGCTGATGGCCGCCGGCTCGTCCGTCGTCTTCGTCTCGAGCACGACGGCGCACGCGGGATTCCCGGCCTGCGCCGCCTACTCGGCGACCAAGGGGGCCACCGAGTCGCTCGCTCGCCAGCTGGCGGTCGAGCTCGCTCCCACGATCCGCGTCAACTGCCTCGCGCCGGGCTTCGTGCGCACCCCGATGCTGACCCCGATCCTCGACGCCACACCGGGATACGAGGACTCGCTGTCCGAGTTCACCCCCGTGGGCCGCATCGGTGAGGCGGACGAGATCGCCGCTGCCGTCGTCTTCCTCCTCTCGGCGCCCGCGTCCTACGTCACGGGCGCGAGCCTCGTCGTCGACGGTGGCTGGACCGCCAAGTAGCCCTGGCACCACACGCGGACGATTGCCACCGAGGGGAGCGCTGTGAGCACGACGCAGAGCCCGGCCCGTGCGGCCGAGGCACCCGGCAGCGCCGCTGCCGGCAGGCTGCGATCCGTCGTGCGCTCGCCGTACTTCCCCATCTGGCCCGCGACGGTGGTGCTCTTCCTGGTCAGCCCGTTCATCGCGTCCGGGAGCGCGGGCGTCTCGGCTCTGCAGAGCATGCTGCCCTTCGCGGCCGTGCTCGCCGTCGTCGCCGCGGGCCAGACGCTCGTGATCCAGCAGCGCGGGCTCGACCTCGCGGTGCCGGGTGTCATGTCGCTGTCAGCGATCGCGGTGACGAAGCTCAGTGACGGGAACGACGACCAGCTGCTCAAGGCCGTCGCGGTCGCGCTTCTCGTGGGGGTGCTGGCCGGACTCGTCAGCGGCGTGGCCATCGCACGGTTCGGCATCACCCCGCTGGTGGCGACGCTCGGGGTGAACGCCGTGCTGCTGGGAGTGATCCTCAAGGTCACGGGCGGCAGCTCGACCGCCTCCGCGCCGCCCGCGCTGGGTGACTTCGCCTTCGGCGACGTCCTGGGGGTGCCCAACCTGGTGCTTGTCGCAGTGACCGTCATCCTCGTCGTCGCGCTCGTGATCCGGACGACCACGGTAGGCCGCCGGTTCGTCGCGATAGGGACCAGCGCCCCCGCGGCACGTGCCGCGGGCATGCCGGTACGGCGGTTCGTCGTCTCGACCTACGTCGTCGCCGGGTTCCTGTACGCCGTCGGCGGCATCCTCATCGCCGGCTATCTGCGCACGCCAGGTCTGTCCGTCGGCGACACCTACCTGCTCCCCTCGATCGCGGCCGTCGTGCTCGGCGGGACGTCGCTCGTCGGCGGAGGAGGCAGCGTCGTGGCGAGCGCTGTGGGAGCTCTCTTCCTCACCCAGCTCCAGCAGGTCGTCTTCGGGGCTGGTGCCCCGCAGTCGGTCCAGCTCCTGATCCAAGGCGCTGCCATCGGCATCGGCATGGCAGCGCGCACCATCCCGTGGGACCGCCTTCGGGCCGCTCGGCCCGGCGCACCACCCGTCGGCTCCGCATAGCCGACCGCACCGCCACCGGGCCCGTGCCCGGAGGGTTCTCCACCTCGTCGCACCACTCCCCTCGCGCACCTCGCGCGCTCGCACCGCTCGGAGGCACCACGTATGCACACCAACGCACGGCGCCCACTCCTGGGCGCACTCTCCGTCGTGCTGTCGGCGGCGCTCCTCGCCGCCTGCGGCTCCTCGACCGACACGGGCTCGTCCTCCCCGGCGGCGACGGACGGTTCGTCCGCGTCGTCCCCAGCGGCGTCGGCGTCCACGTTCACGATGACCGAGGCGCAAGAGCTGGCCTCCGCCGGCAAGACCGACAGCACGGCGTTCTGCGGGGACAAGCCCATCACGCTGGCGGTCCACGACGGGTTCGGTGTCAACGCCTGGTCGCAGGCGTCGCTCGCGGCCGTGCGCTCCGAGGCCGCCAAGTGCCCCAACGTCACCACCGTGGTCCAGATCGGTGAGGGCGACCTGCAGAAGAGCATCTCTCAGGTCAACTCGATGGTGGCGCAGGGCGCGAACGCGCTCGTCATCATCCCCGACTTCGGGCAGGCGCAGCTCGCGTCGATCAAGGCCGCGACGGACGCCGGCGTCAAGGTGGTCCCGTGGGCTGCGGACCCGGGCGGGACGCCGGGGACCGACTACGTGACCTACGTCGACTGGAGCAGCCCCGACGCCGGCACCAAGTGGGCTGAGTGGATGGTCAAGACGCTCGGCGGCAAGGGCAACGTCGTCTTCATCGGCGGTCCGGCCGGCAACCCCGTGACGGCCGGACAGCTCAAGTCCGTCGTCCAGGTGTTCTCGCAGAACCCCGGGATGAAGCTGCTGACCGGTGACAAGGACTGGCCCGTCACCAACTGGGACCCGGCCACGGCGCAGAAGGTGATGGCGTCGCTGCTCGCCAAGTACCCGCAGATCGACGGCATCATCTCCGACTACGGCACGGACGCGCTCGCCGCGACGCGTGCCATGCAGGCCGCAGGGCGCCCGCTCGTGCCGATCGCCACGCTCGAGGCGAACGGACTCGGCTGCCTGTACCAGAAGGAGAAGGCGGCGGGCGACACCAAGTTCCAGCTCGCCACGATCTCGTCGCGCAACTGGCTCGGGCGGGTCGCCGCACGCCAGGCGATCGCAGCCGCCGAGGGTGTCACGATCAACGAGCCGAGCACGTACACGCTGCCGCTGATCGAGGACTCGACCGCCGGTCTCGAGCCCAAGTGCGACGCGTCGCAGGGTGACGACTTCTACAACAGCAACCAGATCACGGCTGACGAGCTCGCGAAGTACGGCAAGCCGTAAGGGATGCTGACGTGACTACCGACGTCCTCCGACTCGACTCCATCTCGAAGACCTTCGGGAGCGTCCGCGCGCTCTCGGACGTGTCCTTCACCGTGCGCCCCGGCGAGGTCCACGCCCTCGTCGGCGAGAACGGTGCGGGCAAGTCGACGCTGATGGCCATCGCGGCCGGTGCGCTCGCGCCGGACGCGGGCTCGGTCGAGATCGGGGGACGTCGGTTGTCGCGGGTGGCGCCGGCGGCGGCCCAAGAGCTCGGTCTCGCCGTCGTCTACCAGCACGCCACCACGCTCGACGACCTCACGGTCCGGGAGAACCTGCTCGTCGCGCTGCCCGAGGACCGGCGTCCTGCCGGCTCCGAGGCCGCAGAGTGGGTGCGTGGCCACCTCGCCGCGGTCGGGTGCACCGCGCGGGCCGGGGACCGGGTCGAGGAGCTCGGCCAGGCGCAGCGCCAGCTCGTCGAGATCGCCCGCGCACTCGCGCTCGAGAGCCAGGTGCTCGTCCTGGACGAGCCGACCGAGTCGCTCACCGAGGCCGAGAGCGAGCTGCTCTTCGAGCAGATCTCGGCGCTGCGCACGGCCGGTGCCGGCATCGTCTATATCTCGCACCGGTTCCCCGAGGTGCAGCGGATCGCCGATCGCATCAGCGTGCTCCGGGACGGCAGGCTGCGCGGCACGTTCCCGGCATCCGACGTCACCGAGGACGACATCCTCGAGCTCATCGTCGGTCGCGAGGTCGACCACGTCTTCCCGGTCAGACCGGACCACGCTCCCACGGACGGTGCACCGCTCCTCGAGGTGTCGGGGCTGTCGGGTGCACGGTTCTCCGGAGTCGACCTGGGTGCTCGCCGGGGCGAGATCATCGGGCTCGCGGGCGTCGAGGGGAACGGTCAACGCGACTTCCTGCGGGCGCTCGCCGGGCTGACCCCCTCCGTCGGGAGGATCAGCATCGACTCGCGCGAGGTCGGCCACCGCTCCCCGGCGTCCGTAGCCGCCTCGGGCGTGGTCCATCTTCCGGGCGACCGCCACGTCGAAGGGCTCTTCCTCCCCCTGACGGTGCGGGAGAACACGACCGCCCTGGTGCTCTCAGGGGTGTCCCGCGGCGGTGTCATCGACGCGCGCCGCGAACGCGAGGTGGCCTCAGACGCCGTCTCCTCCCTGGCCATCCGGACACCTGGTACCGAATCCCCGGTCTCGAGCCTGTCGGGCGGCAACCAGCAGAAGGTGCTGTTCGCCCGCTCGCTCGCGGCGGAGCCGTCCGTGCTGCTGGCCGACGAGCCCACGCGCGGCGTCGACGTCGGGGCGCGCGTCGAGATCTACCGGCTCCTCCGAGAGTTCGCCGACTCCGGCAAGGTCGTCGTCGCGCTGTCGTCGGACGCGGTCGAGCTGGCCGGTCTCTGCGACCGCGTGCTGGTGTTCTCGCGCGGGCAGGTGGTCAGGGAGCTCACCGGGGACGAGCTGACGGAGCGCGCGATCACCGGCGCGGCCATCACGGCTCGCACCAGCCGCGTCGGCACCGGCAGGGCCGAGGGGTCGAGCTCCGACCGCAGGGCCGGCCTTCGTCGACTCGCCGGAGGCGACTACGCCCCGAGCCTCGTGCTCGGGGTGCTGCTCGTCGCGCTCATGGCCCTGGCGTACAGCAGGAATCCGCTGTTCCTCAGCGCCCGCAACCTGTCCGGCCTCCTGCTCCTCACGGCCATTCTCGTGCTCGTGTCGGTGGGCCAGCTCACCACGCTCCTCGTGGGAAGCATCGACCTGTCCGTCGGACCGCTAGTCGGGCTCGTCATCGTGATCATGTCGTTCTTCGCCGTGGACGGCGCCGGGTCAGCCGGGCTCCTGCAGGGGGCCCTCGTGTCGGTGCTCGTCGGCGCAGTGGTGGGACTCGTCAACGGGGTCGCGGTCAGGTTCCTCAGACTTCCTGCCGTCATCGCGACGCTGGTGGCCTACATCGTGCTCCAGGGTCTGGCCCTGCTGCTGCGACCCAACCCCGAGGGCTACATCGACTCGTCCACCATCTCGCTCCTCCAGGCCAAGCTCGGTCCGGTTCCGGTGGCCTTCCTGGTCACCCTCGCCGTCGTGGTCGCTGCCGAGTACCTCCTGCGCCGCAGCCGCGCGGGCATCACCCTGCGCGCCGTGGGTTCCGACGAGATCCGAGCACGCCGCCTTGGCGCGCCGGTCGCCCGGACCGTGGTGCTGGCGCACGTGGTCTGCGCCGCGTTCGCCGCGCTGGGGGGCGTCGTGCTGTGCAGCCTGGTCGGGGTGGGTCAGGCCGGGGTCGGGGCGCAGTACACGCTCACCAGCATCACCGCCGTGGTCCTCGGCGGGGCCAGCATCTTCGGCGGCCGAGGATCGTACGTCGGAGCGCTCCTGGGAGCGCTGCTGATCCAGACGGTCATCTCGGCCACGAGCTTCCTCAACCTCGATCAGGCGTGGCAGGAGTGGCTCCCGGGCCTGCTCATCCTCCTCGGTGCCGCGATCTTCTCCGGCGCTCGCAGGCGCGCGCTGGTGTCCGCTTCCTCGAGTCAGGAGTAGCGATGGTTTCCCCCACCTACGGCACCAACCAGGTCGACTGGGAGCACCGGCTCGACATGGGCCGCCTCCGGATCGAGCGGTTGGCCCGCCTCAAGGCGGAGCTCGAGAGGTCGGACCTTGGTGCGCTCCTCACCTTCGACTTCCACAACATCCGGTACATGACATCGACCCACATCGGCACGTGGGCGATGGACAAGATGATTCGCTTCGCCCTGCTGCCGCGCGGCGGCGACCCGGTCCTGTGGGACTTCGGATCGGCTGCCCGGCACCACCAGCTGCAGGCAGAGTGGCTCGATGAACCGCATGCCGAGGCAGGCCGCGGTCAGCACTACGGCAACCGAGCCGGCATCTCGACCCTTCGCGGCACGATAGGCCCCGGCGCGAGGCGCGCCGAGGACGTCGCCAACAAGATCGTCGAGGTGCTGCGTGACTTCGGGCTGGAGCACCAGCCTGTCGGTGTCGACGTCATCGAGCCCGACGTCCTGCTCGCGCTCCAAGCGGCCGGCGTGCCGGTGGTGGACGGCCAGCAGTGCTTCCTGGCGGCCCGTCGCATCAAGACCGCGGACGAGATCGGGCTGCTGACGCAGGCAGCATCGATGGTCGATGCCGCCTACGAGGAGCTGTACGAGTTCCTGCGACCAGGGGTCCGCGAGAACGAGTGCGTAGGGCTTGTCGCGAAGACGCTGTACGACCTGGGTTCGGAGCATGTCGAGGGTGTCAACGCCATCTCGGGGGAGCGCTGTTCACCCCACCCCCATGTGTACTCGGACCGGCTCATCCGACCCGGCGACCCCGCGTTCTTCGACATCCTGCACAGCTTCATGGGTTACCGGACCTGCTACTACCGCACGTTCGCCGTCGGGTCCGCGTCACGGGCGCAGCGGGACGCCTACGTCGTCTGCCGGGAGCTCATGGACACGGCGATCGCGGCGGTGAAGCCGGGGGCGACGACGGCGGACATCGTCTCGCTGTGGCCCACGGCGCAGGAGTTCGGCTTCGCCGACGAGGAGGCGGCGTTCGCGCTGCAGTACGGGCACGGCGTCGGACTGTCGATCTGGGAGCGCCCGATCTTCTCGCGCTACACCTCGTTCGACGCCCCCGAGACCCTCGAGGAAGGCATGGTCTTCGCTCTCGAGACCTACTGGCCGGCCAGCGACGGCTGGGGCGCGGCACGTATCGAGGAGGAGCTGGTCGTGACCGCGACCGGCTGCGAGGTCATCACGAAGTTCCCCGCGGAGGAGCTGCTGGTGGCGGGCAAGCGCTATTACACGACGGGTGGCTACCTTCCGGCGGTGCGCGACAGCCAGTCCCACCTCAACACCGAGCTCGGGTCCGGCTCCGGAGCCACCGCATGAGGCTCCCGCTGTCCGACCATCGCTACGGCGAGCACGGTGTCGTCCTCCCGCCCGAGGCACAGGACCGGCACGACGACGCGGACATCGACCTCGACCTGCGCCTGGCGATGTACCGCAAGCTGCAGGAGATGCGGCTGTTCGAGAAGCGCGCCTACGACCTGTTCATGCGCCAGCTGGTGAAGGGGACCAGCCACCTCTCGCTGGGCATGGAGGCGATCTCGGCCGGGTTCGGCGCCGCGATGCGCAAGGACGACTACACCTTCGCCACCTATCGCGGACACGCGCACACCCTGGCGCGCGGCGTGCCCATGACGCCGGTGCTCGCCGAGCTGCTGGGGCGCTCGAACGGCCTCATGGCCGGCAAGGGCGGCTCCATGCACCTCACCAGCGTCGAGCACGGGATGATGGGGTCCTACGCCATCATCGGCGCGCACATGACCATCGCGAACGGTGCTGCGTGGTCCGCGCAGTACCGCGGCTCCGGCCAGGTGGCGGTGTGCTTCTTCGGGGACGGCACCACCAACATCGGCGCGTTCCACGAGGCGCTCAACTACGCCGCCGTCTATCAGCTGCCGATCGTGTTCGTCTGCGAGAACAACCTGTACATGGAGTACACGTCGATCGCCGACATCACCGCGGTCACGCATCCGGCGGCCGACCGCGCCCCGGCGTACGGGCTCGAGCCGATCGTGATCGACGGCAACGACGTCGACGAGGTGTACCTGACCGCGCGGTCGGCGATCGAGCGGGCCCGCGGCGGTGGCGGCCCCTCCCTGGTGGAGGCGCTCACCTACCGGCACGGCGGCCACTCGCGCGCCGACCCGGGCAAGTACCGGCCCGATGCCGAGGTGGAGGCGTGGAAGGCGTACGACCCCATCACGATCTACCGGGGCCGCCTGCTGCGGATCGGCGTCGAGGAGAGCACCCTCGACCGGCTCGACGAGGAGGTCCTCGGCGCGGTCGAGCTCGCGACAGAGGAGGCGATCGCCGGCGACCTGCCCGCACCCGAGAGCGCCTTCACCGACGTGTGGGCCGATGGGGGTTCGTCATGGCGGAGCTGACCTACCGCGACGCGGTCGCACGCGGCATCGCGCAGGAGATGCGCCGCGACGAGAACGTGGTCCTCATCGGCGAGGACGTCGCCGGGGCCGGCGGGGTGTTCAAGACCACCGTCGGGCTGCTCGACGAGTTCGGCCCGAAGCGGGTGATCGACACCCCCATCGCCGAGCAGGCGATCCTGGGCGCCGCGATGGGCGCGGCAATGACCGGGCTGCGCCCGGTCGCCGAGATCATGTTCAGCGACTTCTTCGCCGTGTGCTGGGACATCGTGGTCAACGAGATCGCCAAGACCCGGTACATGACCAACGGCCAGGTGACCGTCCCCCTGGTCATCAAGACGGGCAACGGCGGCGGCCTGCGCTTCGGCGCCCAGCACTCGCAGTCGATCGAGAACTGGGCGATGGCCGTGCCGGGGCTCAAGGTGGTGACGCCGTCCACCCCGGAGGACGTCGTCGGGCTCATGGCGGCGTCGATCCGGTGCGACGACCCCGTGCTCTTCTTCGAGCACAAGGGCCTGTACGCGACGAAGGCCGAGGTGCCCGACGGCGACGTCGTCGACTCGCTGGGCGTGGCGAAGGTGCGCCGTGCCGGCTCCGACGCGACGATCCTCGCGCTCGGGATGATGGTGCCGCGGGCCCTCGCCGCGGCCGAGCAGCTGGCGGCGCGCGGCATCGACGCCGAGGTGATCGACGTCCGCTCCCTGGTGCCGCTGGACACGACGACGATCCTGGGCTCGGTCTCGCGGACGGGCCGGCTGTTCACGGTCGAGGAGAACCCGAGGCTGCTGGGCTGGGGCGCGGAGATCGCCTCGCTCGCGGTCGACGAGTGCTTCTGGGACCTCGACGGCCCGGTCCAGCGCATCACCACCCCGCACGTGCCGCTGCCCTCGGCCGACTCGCTCGAGGACCTGGTGATGCCTTCCGCCGACAGCGTGGCGGCGACGGTGGAGAAGGCCCTGCAGCCGTGAACGTGGACGTCACGATGCCGCAGCTGGGGGAGACGGTGGCCGAGGGCACCGTCACCCGCTGGCTGAAGAAGGTGGGCGACCTCGTCGCCGACCAGGAGCCGCTGCTGGAGATCTCCACGGACAAGGTCGACACCGAGGTGCCCTCGCCCGCGGCGGGCACGCTCCTCGAGATCGTCGTCGGCGAGGACTCGACGGTGTCCGTGGGCGCCGTGCTCGCGGTGATCGGGTCCGCCGGCGCCGCGACGGGCGGCGGGGGCACCCCCGCGGCCGCGGAGGCCGACGACGCTCCCTCCGCGCCCGGGTCCCCGCCGTCCCCCGCGCCGGCGCCGGAGCAACCGGCCGCGCGCACCAGCGGGCCGGCCGTCGCCGACCGCGTGGAGGGCGCGCCGCGCCACGTGCACTCGCCGCGGGTGCGCCGGCTCGCGCGCGAGCACGGGATCGCCCTCGACGCCGTCGCGGGCACCGGGCCGCACGGACGCGTCACACCGGTCGACGTCGAGCGTGCCGCCGCGGCCGCGCCCGGGATGGCGGCGGCACCTGCTCCGGGCCCGGCGGCGGCTCCAGCACGGCCCGCCACGCCGTCGGTGCCGCTCGGCGCCGGCGACCGGCGCGAGCCCATGTCGCGCCTGCGCAGCGTCGTCGCGGAGCGGATGATGACGTCGCTGCACACGTCGGCGCAGCTGACGAGCGTCGTCGAGGTCGACGTCACCCGCGTGGTGGAGCTGCGCCGCGAGGTCGCCGCGGACCTGCGCGACCGGCTGGGCGTGCGACTCACGCTGACGGCCTTCTTCGCCAAGGCCGCGGTCGAGGCGCTGCGCGCGCACCCGGTGCTCAACTCCTCGATCGAGCCGGACGGCGCGACCGTGGTGACCCGCGCCGGCGTGCACCTCGGTGTCGCCGTCGACACGGACAAGGGGCTCATGGTGCCCGTGGTCCGGGACGCGCAGGACCTCAACGTCCTCGGGCTCTCGCGCCGCATCGAGGACGTGGCCGCCCGCACCCGGGGCGGCACGATCGGCCCGGACGAGCTGGCGGGCGGGACCTTCACGCTCACCAACACCGGCAGCCGCGGCGCGCTGTGGGACACCCCGATCCTCGTCCCCGGTCAGGTCGGGATCCTCGGCACCGGCGCCGTCGTCGAGCGTCCGGTGGTGGTCCGCAGGCCCGACGGCGAGCGCGTCATCGCCATCCGGTCGATGGCCCATCTGGCGCTGACCTACGACCACCGCCTCGTCGACGGGGCCGACGCGGCACGATTCCTCACCACGATCAAGGAGCGGCTCGAGGCGGGCCGCTTCGAGACCGAGATCGCCTGACGCACGGAAGGCAGGGCACGTGCCGGTCGACCAGGGGGTGACATGCCGGTCCCGACGCGGCTCGGCGGGGGACCGGTCCCGGAGCGGACCGCGTAGCGATGCCCCTCGAGCGGGCGAGCGTGGTGCGGCGTCCCGATGACAGGATCGTCGTCATGACGGCCTACGACGAGCTCGAGTCACGCGCGCGCAGCGTCCTGCCGCCCGACGTGTTCGGGTTCCTCGACAGCGGGGCGGGGGAGGGGCGCACGCTGGCCGAGCAGGAGGCTGCATGGGCCGCGGTGCGTCTGCGGCCGCGGGTGCTGCGCGACGTCAGCACGGTGAGCACCGCCACCGCCGTGCTCGGCACCCCCGTCGCGGCGCCGGTGCTCGTGGCGCCGTCCGCGGCGCACGCGCTGTGCGACCCGGACGGCGAGGTGGCCACGGCGTCGGGCACCCGCGGCGCGGGCAGCCTGCTGGTGCTCTCGATGCGGGCCAGCGCCCGGCTCGAGGACGTCGCGGCCGCGGCGGGATCGTTCTGGCAGCAGATCTACGTGCTCGGCGACCGCGGCATCTCCGACGACGTCGCGCGGCGCGCGGCCGAGGCCGGCGCTACGGCTCTCGTCCTCACCGTGGACACCCCGATGATCGCCCGCAAGATGCACGGCTTCGCCTCGGCCATGCCGCGCACCGGGATCGTGGCCGAGCTCGACGACCGCAACTGGTCCGACGCCCGCTACCACCAGGCGCCGGACCTCGTGCCCGCCGACATCGGCCGGCTCGCGGCCGCGTCCGGGCTGCCCGTCGTGGTCAAGGGGGTCCTGCGGGGCGACGAGGCGGCGCGGGCGGTCGACGCGGGGGCGGCCGGCGTCATCGTCTCGACCCACGGCGGCCGCCAGCTCGACGGCGTGGTGCCGGTGCCGGTCGCGCTCGCCGAGGTGGTCGACGCCGTGGGCGACCGCGTGGAGGTCTACGCCGACGGCGGGGTGCGCACCGGGTCGGACGTGCTGCGCGCGCTCGCGCTCGGCGCCCGGGCCGTGCTGCTCGGCCGTCCGGTGCTCTGGGCGCTGGCCACCGGAGGCGCCGAGGGCGTGCGCGAGCTGCTCGCGGACCTGACCCGCGACGTGCACGAGGCGCTCGCCCTGGCCGGCTGCACCGGCTGCGGCGACGTGGGCCCCGACATCGTCACCCGCCCCGCCTGACCCGCGCCCCGTCCCGGGCCGGCACGACGGTCGAGTGCTGGCATCCGAGTGCTGACGGCTGCTTCCTGACGGAGTGCGGCGCAGCACGAAACGCGCGGCGCAGTCGGCGCCGGCGTGCAGGACGCACGCGCGGGCCGGCCGCATTCGGCCGTGTCGCTCGCGGGCGCCCGGGGGCACCGGTGCGAGCATCGAGAGGTGACCTCGATGCTGGAGCGGACTCCTCCGTCCGCGCCCGGCTCCCCGTCACCGCGCCGCCGCCTGCCGCGCGCGCTGGGCGGCACCCGGCCGGTCGCCGCCCTGACCGCTGCGGCGTGGGCCGCCGCCGTGGGCCTCGTCGTGGTCGGCGGCCTGGTCACCCTCGTGTGGGCGGTGGGGGCGCGCGGCGACGACGGCATCGGGACCCCACTGCAGGCCGCCGGCGTCGTGTGGCTGGCCGCGCACCACGCGCCGGTGGACACCCCCGCGTCCACCGTCACCCTGCTGCCCCTCCTCCTTCTCGTGCTCGTGCTGCTGCTGCTCGTGCGCGCGGGCCGGTGGGCGGCCCGCATCAGCCGTACCACCGAGACCCCGGACGCCGTGCTCCTCGTCGTCACCGGAACCGCCGCCTACGCATGCGTCGCCGCGCTCGTCGCCGAGGTGTCCGGGCTCGGCGGCGCCGACGTGCCGACGCCCTCGGCGTTCGCCTGGGCGGCGCTGGTGTCCGGCGCCGGGCTCGGCACCGGCGTCGCGCGCGAGACCGGGCTCGCCCGCCGGTGGCGGCGCCGTCTGCCCGATCGGCTGGCGGCCGCGCTGCCGGTGGCCGCGGCGAGCGGGGCGAGCCTGGTGGTGGCTGCCGGCCTGGTGGCCGCCGGCGCCCTGCTGGCGCACTGGGGCGCGGTGCTGGCGATGACGCGCCAGGCCGCACCCGGGGCCGGCGACGCCGTCGGGCTGCTGCTCGTGCAGCTGGCCTACCTGCCCAACCTGATCGTCTGGGCGCTGTCCTACCTCGCCGGCCCGGGCTTCGCCGTGGGCGGCGGCACCGTGGTGGACCCGTTCTCGGCGTCCGGGGGGCTCCTGCCCGGCGTCCCGGTGCTCGGCGCCGTCCCGCTCGACGCCCCGGCCGCGGGCCCGCTGCTGCTCCTGCTGCCCGTGGTGGCCGGCGTCGTCGGCACGGTGGTGCTGCGCCGTCGCGGCGAGCGCGACGTGCTCGACGAGTCGATCGTCGTGCTGGTCGCCGCGGGGCTCGTCGGGCTGGCGAGCGCGGTCGCGTGCCTGGCGGCGGGCGGCTCGCTCGGCGACGGCCGGCTCGCCGACGTCGGCCCCTCCGCCCTCGCCACCGGGCTGGCCGTGGCCGGCCTCGTGGGTGCGGGCGGCCTGGTGGTCACCCTCGCCGCGCACCTGCGCCCGGTGGTCTGGGTCCACGACGAGGCCTGACCCACCGACGGCCGGGCGCCCGCGGCGCGCCCCGTAGGATCGGCCCGGGCCGCCGACCGCGTGTCCCGCCCCCCGTCCGTGGAGGACCTCCGTCGTGCCCGATCCCGCCCGCGCGCGGCTGCGCCTCGTGGTGCTCGTGTCGGGCGAGGGGACCAACCTGCAGGCGCTGCTCGACGCGTGCGCCTCGCCCGACTACCCCGCCGAGGTCGTGGCCGTGGGCGCCGACCGCGACGGGATCCTCGCGCTCGAGCGGGCCCGCCGTGCCGGGGTGCCCACCTTCGTGCTGCGCGTCTCGGACTTCGCCTCCCGCGCCGAGTGGGACGCCGCGTTCGCGGAGGCCACGGCGGCGCACGACCCCGGGCTCGTCGTGTCGGCCGGCTTCATGAAGCTCGCGGGCCCGGCGTTCCTGGAGCGGTTCGCCGGCCGGTACGTCAACACGCACCCCGCCCTGCTCCCGTCGTTCCCCGGGATGCATGGCGCCGCGGACGCGCTCGCGCACGGCGTCAAGGTGACCGGCTGCACGCTGTTCGTCGTCGACGCCGGCGTCGACACCGGCCCGATCCTCGCGCAGGCCGCGGTCGAGGTCCGCGACGACGACGACGTCGAGTCCCTCCACGAGCGCATCAAGACGGCGGAGCGCGCGCTCCTCGTCGACGTCGTGGGCCGCATGGCCCGCGACGGCTGGACCGTCACCGGCAGGAAGGCCACCATCCCGTGAGCACCCGACCCGTCCGTCGCGCCCTCGTGTCGGTCTACGACAAGACCGGCCTCGACGAGCTCGCCCGCGGCCTGCACGAGGCCGGCGTCGAGATCGTGTCCACCGGGTCCACCGCCGCCCGCATCGCCTCGCTCGGGGTGCCGGTGACGCAGGTGGCCGACCTCACCGGCTTCCCGGAGTGCCTCGACGGCCGGGTGAAGACGCTGCACCCCAAGGTGCACGCCGGGATCCTGGCCGACCTCCGCCTCGACGAGCACCGCCGTCAGCTCGAGGACCTCGGCATCGCGCCGTTCGAGCTCGTCGTCGTCAACCTCTACCCGTTCGTCGAGACCGTCGCCTCCGGCTCCACGCCGGACGAGTGCATCGAGCAGATCGACATCGGCGGCCCCACCATGGTGCGCGCCGCGGCGAAGAACCACCCCAGCGTCGCCGTGGTCACCTCGCCGTCGTCGTACGACGAGGTCCTCGCCGCGGTGCGCTCGGGCGGCTTCACCCTCGAGCAGCGGCAGGCCCTCGCCGTCGCGGCGTTCGTGCACACGGCGAGCTACGACGTCGCGGTGGCGTCCTACCTCGGCAACGTGGTGTCGCCCACCGACGGCGGCACCGGCTTCCCGGCGTGGATCGGCGCCACCTGGGAGCGCGCCGAGGTGCTGCGCTACGGCGAGAACCCGCACCAGCGGGCGGCCCTCTACGTCACGGCCGGCACGCCCCGCCCGGGCCTGGCCCAGGCCGAGCAGCTCCAGGGCAAGGAGATGTCCTACAACAACTACGTCGACGCCGACGCCGCACGCCGGGCGGCGTACGACTTCGCCGAGCCCGCCGTGGCGGTCATCAAGCACGCCAACCCGTGCGGGATCGCCATCGGGGCCGACGTCGCCGAGGCGCACCGCAAGGCGCACGACACCGACCCGGTGTCCGCCTACGGCGGGGTCATCGCCGCCAACCGCCCCGTGACGGCGCAGCTGGCCGCGCAGGTCGCCGACGTGTTCACCGAGGTGATCGTCGCCCCGGGCTTCGACGAGGACGCCCTCGCCCTGCTGTCGGCCAAGAAGAACCTGCGCCTGCTCGTGGCGCCCGACGTCCCCGCCGGCGAGGGCATCGAGATCCGGCCGGTGTCCGGCGGCGTCCTGCTGCAGACCGTCGACCGCGTGGACGCGCCCGGCGACGACCCCGCGAGCTGGACGCTGGCCTGCGGCGAGCCGGCCGACGACGCGACCCTGCGCGACCTGCGGTTCGCCTGGACCGCCGTCCGCTCGGTGAAGAGCAACGCGATCCTGCTCGCGAAGGACGGCGCGGCGGTCGGGGTCGGCATGGGGCAGGTCAACCGCGTGGACTCCTGCCGCCTGGCCGTCTCGCGCGCCGGCGAGGAGCGTGCCCGTGGCGCCGTGGCGGCCTCGGACGCCTTCTTCCCGTTCCCCGACGGCCTCGAGGTGCTGCTCGAGGCGGGGGTGCGCGCCGTGGTGCAGCCCGGGGGCTCGGTGCGCGACGCCGAGGTCGTCGCCGCCGCGCAGGCCGCCGGCGTCACGATGTACCTCACCGGAACGCGCCATTTCTTCCACTGACGGCCCGGCGACGGCCCCCACGGGGGCCGGCGGTACGGAGCCCCACCACCATCCGCCGCTCTGGGCGCTCTCGCTCGCCTTCGGCATCGGGCTGCTCGTCGTCGCCCAGAGCCGCAGCACCGGCGAGCTCGCGGTCACCATCGGCGACGGGCTCCTGGCCGCGACGCTGTCGTTCATCGCCGGCCTGCTCATCCTCGGTGTCATCGCGCTGCTGCGCCCGGTCACGCGCGAGGCGCTCGCGCACCGGCTCCCGGCCGAGCTGCGCGCGCGCCGGCTGCGCTGGTGGCACCTGCTCGGCGGGCTCGGCGGGGCGACCCTCGTCGCCGGCCAGGGCATCGCCGTCCCGCTGCTGGGCGTCGCGATGTTCACCGTGCTGACCGTGGCCGGGACCACGGGCACCTCGCTGGGCGTCGACCGCGCCGGGATCGGACCCGGCCGCGCCCGGCCGGTCACCGCGCGGCGCGTGGTGGCCGCCGTCGGCGCGACGGTGGCCGTGGCGATCGCGGTCTCCGGCCGGGCCTCGAGCGGTCAGCTCGTCGTGTCCGCCGCGGTCCTCTCCCTCGTGGCCGGGGCGGCCGTCGCGGTGCAGCCGGCGCTCAACGGGCAGGTCGCCGCCCGCACCGGCGACCCGTTCACCGCCACGGTCGTCAACTTCACCGTCGGCCTGGCGGCGCTGCTCGTCGCGGTCGGCGTCGAGCACCTCCTCGGGCACGCCTGGACCACGCCCCCCTGGCCGTGGCAGGCGCCGCTGCTGTGGCTGGGCGGCCCCATCGGCGTCGTGTTCATCGCGAGCGCCTCCGCCCTGGTCGAGCCCCTGGGCGTGCTGCTCTTCGGACTTCTCAACATCAGCGGGCAGCTCGTCGGGTCGCTCGTGTCGGACCTGCTGTTCCCCACCGCGGGCACCGTGGTGGGGTGGCCGGTCGTGGTGGGCGTGGTGCTCACCGGCCTGTCCGTCGCGGTGGCCGCCATGCCGCCGAGAGGCGCGCGGCGCCGGTCCGTCCAGCCGGGCTGATCCCGCCCGCGGTCCCGTCGTCCGGGCCGGGACGCCTGTGGCAGGGTCGGGGCATGGCCCACCTCGCGCAGCTCAACATCGCGCACCTCGCCCACGACCTCGACCACCCGGACCTCGCGCCGTTCGTCGCCAGCCTCGAGCCGGTCAACGCGATGGCCGACGCCGCCCCCGGCTTCGTGTGGCGGCTCCAGGAGGAGAACGGCAACGCCACCGACGTCCGGCCGTGGGGCCCGACGATCATCGTGAACCTCAGCACGTGGACCGACGTCGAGTCGCTGCGCGAGTACGTCTACTCCGGCGCCCACGTGGAGGTGCTGCGGCAGCGGCGCGCGTTCTTCACCCCCGTGCCCGTCGACACCCTCGTGCTCTGGTGGGTGCCGGAGGGGCACCGGCCCAGCCTCGTGGAGGCGAAGGAGCGCCTCGACCACCTGCGAGCGCACGGGCCGACGGCGCACGCGTTCACCCTGCGCGTCCCGTTCGGGGCGGACGCCGCGCCGGCGCCCGCCGCCGAGCACGCGTGAGAGGATCCGACCCGTGACGGCCACCCTCCTCGACGGCAAGGCGACCGCGTCCGCGATCAAGGCCGAGCTCGCCGCCCGCGTCGCCAAGCTGCGCGAGAACGGGGTCACCCCGGGGCTGGGCACGGTGCTCGTGGGCGACGACCCGGGCAGCCGCTCCTACGTCGCCGGCAAGCACCGCGACTGCGCCGAGGTGGGCATCACCTCGCACCGTGTCGACCTCCCGGCCGACGCCACCCAGGAGCAGGTCGACGCCGCCATCGCCGAGCTCAACGCCGATCCCACGTGCACCGGCTACATCGTGCAGCTGCCGCTGCCGAAGGGCCTGGACGAGAGCCGGGCGCTGGAGGCCATCGACCCGGCCAAGGACGCCGACGGCCTGCACCCCACGAACCTCGGCCGGCTGGTGCTCGGCATCGAGGCGCCGCTGCCCTGCACGCCTCGCGGCATCGTCGAGCTGCTGCGCCGCTACGACGTCCCGATCGCGGGGGCCGAGGTCGCCGTCATCGGGCGCGGGGTCACCGTGGGCCGCCCGCTCGGGCTGCTGCTCACCCGGCGCAGCGAGAACGCCACCGTGACGCTGTGCCACACCGGCACCCGCGACCTCGCCGCGCACACCCGCCGGGCCGACATCGTCGTCGCCGCGGCGGGCGTGGCGCACCTGGTCACCGCGGACATGGTCAAGCCGGGGGCGGCGGTGCTCGACGTCGGCATCACGCGCACCGACGCCGGTCTCGTCGGCGACGTGCACCCCGACGTCCGCGAGGTCGCCGGGCACCTCGCGCCGATGCCCGGCGGCACCGGCCCGATGACCCGCGCGATGCTCCTGCTCAACGTGGTCGAGGCGGCCGAGCGCGCGGCGACCGCCGGCGGCGCCTGAGCGCCGTGTCCGGCCTGCGGCGGCAGTGGCCGTTGACGGCCACGCTCGCGGTCGTCGTCGCCGGGCTGGTCGTCGTCGCGAGCGGGCACTTCCGGCGCGGCACGGTGCTGCTGGCCTTCGGCGTCGCGCTCGCGTTCTTCCTGCGGCTCCTGCTGCCGGGCCGCGAGGCCGGGCTGCTCGCGGTGCGCTCCAAGCGGGTCGACGTCACCGTGCTGGCGATGCTCGCGCTGGCCGTGAGCGTGCTGGCACTGTGGGTCCCCCCGCCGAGCGGCTAGGCGGCGGGTGCGGATAGCCTGGCCCAGATGTCTTGATGACGAGATATCCACGCGGCTCGGGTCGACGGCACACCCGGCGACGGCCCGCCCGCCGACGACAAGGAGAGCCCTCATGGCCGCTTCGCCCGTCACCGTGACCGTCACCGGTGCCGCCGGACAGATCGGCTACGCGCTGCTGTTCCGCATCGCGTCCGGCCAGCTGCTCGGCCCCGACGTGCCGGTCCGGCTGCGGCTGCTCGAGATCACCCCGGCGCTCAAGGCGGCCGAGGGAACCGCGATGGAGCTCGACGACGGCGCCTTCCCGCTGCTCGCGGGCATCGACATCACCGACGACGCGCGGGCGGCCTTCGACGGCGTCAACGTCGCGCTGCTGGTCGGCGCCCGGCCCCGCACCGCGGGCATGGAGCGCGGCGACCTGCTCGAGGCCAACGGCGGCATCTTCAAGCCGCAGGGCGAGGCGATCAACGCCGGTGCCGCCTCCGACGTGCGCGTGCTCGTCGTGGGCAACCCGGCCAACACCAACGCCCTCATCGCGTCCTCGCACGCGCCGGACGTGCCGGCCGGCCGGTTCACCGCGATGACCCGGCTCGACCACAACCGGGCCAAGACCCAGCTGGCGAAGAAGGCGGGCGTCACGGTCAACGACGTCACCCGGATGACGATCTGGGGCAACCACTCCGCCACGCAGTACCCCGACATCTTCCACGCGCAGATCGGCGGGCGCAGCGCGGCCGAGGTCGTCGACGACCAGGCCTGGCTCGAGAACGACTTCATCCCCACCGTCGCCAAGCGCGGTGCCGCGATCATCGAGGCCCGCGGCGCGTCGTCGGCCGCCTCGGCGGCCAACGCCGCCATCGACCACGTGTTCTCGTGGGTGAACGGCACGCCCGTGGGCGACTGGGTGTCGGCGGCGGTCCCGTCCGACGGCTCCTACGGCGTCCCGGAGGGGCTGATCTCCTCGTTCCCGGTCACCTCGACCGGCGGGGAGTGGCAGATCGTCCAGGGCCTCGACATCGACGAGTTCTCCCGCGCCCGCATCGACGCCTCGGTCCACGAGCTCGAGGAGGAGCGCGAGGCCGTCCGCTCCCTCGGGCTGGTCTGACCAGCACGCCGCACGACCACACCGACCCCGACGCCACCGGCGTCCGACCCCCAGCGACGCCCCGAGGGCGTCACCGCACCGAGCGAGGAGCCACCGTGGCGAAGATCAAGGTCGTCAACCCGATCGTCGAGCTCGACGGCGACGAGATGACGCGGATCATCTGGCAGTTCATCAAGGACAAGCTGATCCTCCCGTACCTCGACGTCGACCTGAGGTACTTCGACCTGTCCATCCAGCACCGCGACGAGACCGACGACCAGGTGACCGTCGACGCCGCGAACGCCATCAAGGAGCACGGCGTCGGCGTCAAGTGCGCGACCATCACGCCGGACGAGGCGCGGGTCGAGGAGTTCGGCCTGAAGAAGATGTGGAAGTCGCCGAACGGCACGATCCGCAACATCCTCGGCGGCGTCATCTTCCGCGAGCCGATCGTGAT
>WGLY01000023.1 GCA_016125335.1 Frankiales bacterium | reverse complement strand
GGAAGCGGTGCCAGGCGGGATCGCAAGCCATTCGCGAGCCACAGCCAGAAGGCTGGGCAGCCGGTTCGCGAGCGACCCGCCGGCACCTGACCCGAAGCCTCGCGCAGGTCTCGAGCTACCGAACAGCATCAAGTAGCCGGATATCGCGCGGGGTCGGAATCGGGACGCCGGCTGAGGTGCCTCGGTGCGGTCGGGTGGCGTCAGGGTCGGGGCGACACCGCGGCCCCGGCGGACTCCTCCACCGAGCGCACTTCGAGGGCCTCCTCGTCGAGGGCCGGGGCGTCCGCTGCACCGGGCTGCTCGCCGTCGCTGCCGTCGGCCGCGTCCGCGGCCGGCGGGCGGTCCATGCCCCGCCACACCGGGAAGACGAACGGGGCCAGGGTGGCGAGCAGGTACGCCGCGCCGAGCACGACGAGCGTGGCGGTGAGGCCCATGGCCTCGACCATGAGGCCGCCGAGCAGCGCGCCGAGGGGGATGCCGGCCCAGGCCAGCGCTCCGAGCGCGCCGACCACGCGGGCCTGAAGGTGGCGCGGCGTCAGCTCGAACTCCGTGGAGGCCAGGGCTGGGTTGATCGCCCCGACGCCGAGCCCGGCCACGAACGACACCACGAGCACCGGCGGCAGGGTCACGGCCAGGGCGAGCACGAAGAACCGCGCGGAACCGCCGACCAGGAACCCCCAGGCGAAGGACTGCCGCCGCGGCAGCCGCGGGCCGAGCCAGGCGAACAGCGCCGACCCGGCCACCGCCCCGACGCCGAACACGCCGCCGATGAGACCGAGCCCGAGCGGGCTGTCGAGGGTGTCGCGCACCCACACCGGCACGAGCACCGCGCTGTAGGCCTGGTCGAGCAGGTTGGTCACCAGGATCATGGCCGCGATCGCCACGAGCAGGCGCTGGCTGCGCAGGAAGGCGAAGCCCTCGCGCAGCTCGGTGACGTAGTGCCCCACCGCGGAGGCACCCTCGGGCCGCTCGCTGCGCGGCGGCTCCGCGGCCCGCGGCACGAACAGGCTGATGAGCACACCGGCCACGACGAAGGTCGCGGCGTCGATGAGCAGCACCGCGGGCGCCGACCACACAGCCATGAGGACGCCGGCCAGCGGCACGCCGACCATGCCCGCGACCCGGTTCATGCCGTCGCCGAGGCCGGTGGCCCGCTCGATCGGGGTGCCAGCGAGCTCGGCGACGCCGGGGAGCAGCACGTGGGTGGCCGCGCCTGCCCCGCGCACCAGCCCGAGCGACGCGACGAGGGCGACCAGCGCGGGCACGGGCAGGTGGCCGGTCATGTGCAGCACGGGGATCGCGCCGACGAGCAGGGCGGCCACGGCGTCGGAGAGGACCGCGACCCGCCGCGCGCCGAACCGGTCGACGATCGGGCCGCCGAGCCCGACGACGAGCACGTAGGGCAGCGTCTCGGCGAAGGCGACGGCGCCGGTGAGCGCCGGGCTCCCGCTGGTGACCAGCACGAACCACGGGACCGCGATCATCGACATCCGCGTGCCGGTGGTGGAGACCACCTCGGAGGTCAGGAACGCGGCGAACGCGCGCCGGCCGCGGCGGCGGTCGGTGCCGGGCTGGGCCACGACGGGGGCGGAGGGCTGGCTCATCGCGGGGTCTCCTCGGTGGCGGTCGGCATGATCTGGAGCTGCACGACGACGCGCTCCGTGCCCTCGGGGCGCGGGCGGCCGGCGATCGCCGAGCGGTGGGAGTCGAGCACGCGGTGCAGGTCCGCGCCGAGACGCTCGGCCTCCTCGACGGTGAGGTCGAGCCACCAGTCGCTCATGTCGGCGACCTCGGACCAGGCCTCGCCGAGGGTCGTGCGGGTGGCCGCCGCGGAGTCGGCGAAGGCGAGCAGGCGCTGGGCGTAGGCCTGCGCGATCGAGCGCAGGTAGCCCTCGACCAGGGCGTGCCCCTCCTCGTCGAGGCCGGGGATGGGCTCGAGCACCGTCATCCGGTGCGCGGCCTTCCACCACCGCTCGCGGCGCGAGCCGTGCGGGGCGTCGTCGTCGACGACGAAGCCGTAGGCCGCGAGCTGGCGGAGGTGGTAGCTGGTGACGCCGCTGGACTCGCCGATGCGCGCGGCCAGGCCGCTGGCTGTGGCCGGGCCGTCCTGGCGCAGCAGCCCGAGCAGCCGGACCCGGACCGGGTGGGCCAGGCCGCGCAGGAGCCGGGCGTCGAGCCGGACGGCGTCCTCGGCCGGGCCGGCGGGCGTGGTGGCGGGGTCGGGCTGCGGGGTGCGCGGCGTGCTCATGCGCCTAGGAGAGCACATGCAGAGGAATCTTTGCAAGCACTTCTTTGCAAAGATTCCTCTGCGCGAGGACCGGAGACCGGAGCGGGGTCCCGCGGACGGCGGGACCGGTCAGGCGGGGGCGGCCCGCAGGTACTGGTCCGGCCAGGCCAGCGGCACGCCGAGCTCGTGGGCGGCGCGCAGCGGCCAGTGCGGGTCGCGCAGCACGGCCCGGGCCAGCATCACGGCGTCGGCCGACCCCTCGGCCAGCACCGCCTCGGCCTGCGCCGGCTCGGTGATGAGGCCCACCGCCGAGACCGGGACGCCGGCCTCGGCCCGCACCCGGGCCGCGAAGGGCACCTGGTAGCCGGGCCCGAGAACCACCTGCTGGTCGGCGTGCAGGCCGCCCGAGCTCACGTCCACGAGGTCGACGCCGAGCGCCGCGGCGCGGCGGGCCAGCTCCACGGTGGACTCGACGTCCCACCCGCCCGGCACCCAGTCGGTGGCCGACACCCGCAGCAGCAGCGGCCGGTCCTGCGGCCAGGCGTCGCGCACGGCGGCGACGACCTCCAGCGGGAAGCGCATCCGGTTCTCGAGGCTGCCGCCGTACTCGTCCTCGCGCAGGTTCGACAGCGGCGAGAGGAACTCGTGGAGCAGGTAGCCGTGCGCGGCGTGGATCTCGACGACGTCGAGGCCGAGCGCCAGGGCGCGGCCGGTGGCGGCGACGAACGCCTCGCGCACGGTGTCGAGGTCGTCGCGCGTCATCGCGCGCGGCACGGCGTAGGAGCCGAACGCCACCGCCGAGGGGGCCAGCGTGTCCCAGCCGCCCTCGTCCGCCGGCACGCTGCCGCGGCCCCGCCACGGCGCGTAGGTGGAGGCCTTGCGCCCGGCGTGCGCGAGCTGGACGCCGAGCGCCACGCCCTGGCCGTGCACGAACTCGACCGCCGGGCGCAGCGCCTCGGCGTGGGCGTCGGACCACAGGCCGAGGTCGTCCGGGCTGATCCGCCCCTCCGGGGTGACGGCGGTCGCCTCGGTGAGCAGCAGGCCTGGCCGGCCGACGGCGAGGCCGCCGAGGTGCACGAGGTGCCACGGCTGGGCGAGGCCGTCGGTGCTGGAGTACTGGCACATGGGGCTGACCCAGGCGCGGTGCGGCAGCGTGAGGCCGCGCAGGGAGAGGGGCTCGAAGAGTCGGCTCATGCGCCGATCCTCACCCGGGCGCCGCCGGACGGCGCAGCGGGGTCAGACGTAGCGCTCGAGGATGCTCGACTCGGCGAGGCGCGAGAGGCCCTCGCGGATCGTGCGGGCGCGGGCCTCGCCCACGCCCTCGACCGCCTGGAGGTCGTCGATGCTCGCGGCGAGCAGCCGCTGAAGGCCGCCGAAGTGCCCGACGAGCCGCTCGATGATGACGTCGGGCAGCCGCGGCACCCGGGCGAGCAGCCGGAAGCCGCGCGGGCTCACCGGGGCGTCGAGGGCCTCGAGGTCGGCGGCGAAGCCGATCGCGCGGGCCACGTTGCTCAGGTCGAGCAGCCCGGTGGCGCTCAGGCCGTCGAGCTCCGCGAACGCGCCCTCGACCGTGCGGCCCCGGCGGCCCGAGGAGGGCAGGTAGTCGCGCACCACGAGGCGCCGGTCGCTCTCGACCCCCGCGACGAGCTCGTCGAGCTGGAGCGACATGAGCCGGCCGTCGGTGCCGAGCTCGACGAGGTAGTCCGCGATCTCGCCGGCGATGCGGCGCACCATCTCGAGGCGCTGTGACACCGAGGCCACGTCGCGCACGGTGACGAGGTCCTCGATCTCGAGGGCGGAGAGCGTGCCGCTGACCTCGTCGAGGCGCATCTTGTAGCGCTCGAGCGTCGCGAGCGCCTGGTTGGCGCGGGAGAGGATCTGGCCGGAGTCCTCGAGCACGTGCCGGCGGCCCGCGACGTACAGGGCGATGGTGTTCATCGACTTGCTCACGCTCACGACCGGGAAGCTCGACTGCTTCGAGACGCGGTCGGCGGTGCGGTGCCGGGTGCCCTGCTCGTCGGTGGGGATGCTCGGGTCCGGCAGCAGCTGCACGGCGGCGCGCAGCAGCTTGGTGGCGTCGCGGTCGCAGATCACCGCGCCGTCCATCTTGGCCAGCTCGCGCAGCCGCTGCGCGGAGAAGTCGACGTCGAGGGCGAACCCCCCCGACGCCATGGCCTCGATGCTGCGGTCGTGGCCGAGCACCACCAGCCCTCCGGTGCGCCCGCGCAGGATGCGCTCGAGGCCGTCGCGCAGCACGGTGCCGGGCGCCACCTGGGCGATGGCAGCGCGCAGCGCGGCGTCGACGTCGGTCGTCTTCTCGCCGGCCACCCGATACCCCCGGTGCGAACGTCGGTCTGCTGCGCCCTCGGCAGCGGTCGTCCGCGGCACGAGCACTGTAGCGACGTCGCGGCCCCCGCCGCCGCCCGCGTGCCGCCCGGACCCGGGCCGGCTCAGCCCGGGACGGGCACGGAGATCCGCGGCAGCAGGGCCATCACGTCGTCGAGGTGGGCGACCTCGGTGAGCGCGGGGGAGCCGTCGCCGCGGCCCGAGGAGTCGGTGCCCGGGCCCCGCCGGGCCGCCCGCGCGACCAACTCGGTGGTGCCGCGCGGCACCAGGAGCCGGCGGTAGCCGAGCCGGGCGGCCTCCGCGACGCGCTGGGCCAGGAAGGGCACCGGCCGCACGTCGCCGGAGAGCGCCACCTCGCCGAGGGCCAGCACGTCGGTGCCGATCGCGCGGGGCGAGGCCGACGACGCCAGCGCCAGGCAGACGGCGAGGTCGCAGGCCGGGTCGGACAGGCGGGCCCCGCCCACGGTGGCGACGAAGACGTCGCGGTCGCCGAGGCGCCCGCGCAGCGAGCGCTCCGTCACCGCGACGAGCATGGCGACCCGCGAGGAGTCCAGGCCGCTGACCCCGCGGCGGGGCGTGGGCGTGGTGGCGGTGGTGACCAGCGCCTGCACCTCGGCCAGCAGGGCCCGGCGTCCCTCCATGGTGACGGTGACGCACGAGCCGGGCACCGGCCGGTCGCGGTGCTCGCGGAACAGGTCGGACGGGTCGAGCACCTCGCGCAGGCCGTCGTCGGACTGCTCGAAGCACACGATCTCGTCGGCCGGGCCGTAGCGGTTCTTCGCCGCGCGCAGCAGGCGCAGCGAGGTGTGCCGGTCGCCCTCGAAGGTGAGCACGGTGTCGACGAGGTGCTCGAGCGCGCGCGGCCCGGCGATCGAGGACTCCTTGGTGGACTGGCCCACCACGAGCAGTGGCGTGCGGCGCGACTTGGCGACGCGGCTGAGCACCTGGGTGACCTCGACGACCTGGGTCATGCCGCCGGCCCGTCCGTCGACGTCGGCCGAGGCGATGGTCTGGACGGAGTCGACCACGAGCAGCGCGGGGTCGTGCTCCTCCACGTGGCCCAGCAGGGTGGCGAGGTCGTTCTCGTCGGCGAGCAGCAGGTGCGGCGACACCGCCCCGATGCGCCGGGCCCGCACGCCGATCTGCTCGACCGACTCCTCGCCGGAGACGTACAGCACGGTGCTCGCGCCGCGCGGCCGGCCCGCGCCCTCGGCCACGCGGTGCGCCACCTCGAGCAGCAGCGTGGACTTGCCGACGCCGGGCTCGCCCGCGACGAGCACCACCTGCCCGGGCACCAGGCCGCCGCCGATCACGCGGTCGAACTCGCCGAGCCCGGTGGGCGAGCGGGTGACCTCGACCTCGGCCACCTGCGAGACGGGGCGCGCGCTGCGGGTGGGGGCCACGCCCGAGGTGCGGGCCCGCAGCCCCGACGCCGGTGCCGCGCCGCCCTGCTCGGCCACGGTGCCCCAGGCCTGGCACTCGCCGCACCGCCCGACCCACTTGGCCGAGCTCCAGCCGCACTCCGTGCAGCGGAACACGGGAGATCGCGTCCTGGCCATGCGGGCACCCTACGGACGGCGGCCGACACCGTGGCGCCGCCGTGCCGGTGGCGGGGGAGAGCCGGGGCGGGCCCGTGGCTCAGCGCCGGGCGGGCGGCAGCGGGAAGCGGTCCGGGTCGACGGCGAAGCGGGCCCGGGCCGTGAGCGTGCCGAGCACGAGGTCGTAGGAGTCCTCGACCAGCTCGCGGACCAGCGCCTCGGGCACCGACCCGTCGAGCGTGACGGTGACCCAGTGCCGCTTGTCGGTGTGGTAGCCGGGGGTGATGGCCGGGTGCTCGGCCACCAGGGCCCGGCCGCGGTGCGGCTCCACCTTGAGGGTGAGCCGGCCGGGCTCGTCGCCGCGCGACACCAGGGCGAACATCTTGCCGCCGGCGTGGCGCCCGGGACCGCCCTCGATCCCCACCTTGTAGACGTCGACGTCGTCGCCGAAGGGGTGGGTGAGGACCGCGCCCGGCAGGGCTGCGGCGATCGTGCCCGCGCGATCGCGCGGGGAGGTGCCTCGGCGTCCGGCCACGTGCCGACGCTAGCGCCGGGCGCAGACTCCGGGGCGACCGCCGTCCGGGCCGGCGGGCCCGCCGGTGCGGCTCAGGCCGGGTCGGCCGGGTGCGGGTCGAACGGGGCCATCGCGGCGGCGCGCGCCTCGGGGGTGCGGGTGCGCGCGGCGACCGAGCGGGCCGCGGTGAGCGCGGCCACCCGCGCCTCGCAGTGGGCCGCGAGCACGTCGTAGGCCGGCTGGCCCATGAGCGCCACGAGCGTCGAGCGCTCCGAGACGTAGACCGGGTCGGTCCCCACGTGGGCGTCCGGCGAGCCGCTGCAGTACCAGTCGAGGTCGTGGCCGCCGGGGCCCCAGCCGCGGCGGTCGTACTCGCCGATCGAGATGAGCAGCACCTCGGTGCCGTCGGGTCGGGTCACGTGCTCGAACGTGCGGCGCACCGGCAGCTGCCAGCAGACGTCCGGCTTGACCTCGACGTAGTCCGTGCCGAGGCGTCCGGCCAGCTGGTGCAGGGCGCAGCCGGCCCCGCCGGCGAAGCCGTCGCGGTTGAGGAAGATGCAGGCGCCGTCGACCACCCGGGTCTTGCGCGCGCCCTCCTCGTCCTTCTCGACGACGCCGCCCTTCGCGCCGGCCTTCGCGTACTGCCACGTGTCCTCGGTGAGCATCGCGGCGTACTTCTTGGTCTTCTTCTCGTCGTCCTTGTCCGAGAAGTGCGCCCCGAGCACGCAGCAGCCGTCGTCGGGCTTGGTGCGGTCGATGCCGTGGCACCCCCGCCCGTAGATGCAGGTCCAGCGGCTGGTGAGCCAGGTGAGGTCGCAGCGGTAGACCTGGTCGGCGTCGGCGGGGTCGGCGAACTCGACGTAGGCGCGCGGGAAGTCCAGCGGCACCTCGCGGGCGATGCTGACCTCGACCGCGCCCTTGCCGCCCCGGCCCGTGCCGCGGGCGGGGGCGGAGGAGTCGCGGGCGGGTGATCCCTTGGACTTCTTCGACGGCTTCTTCGACGTGGCCACCCGGTCACCCTAGGGGTGGCCGTCGCGGCGACGTCCGGCGACTCGTCACCCCGTAGGCTCGGCACGTGCGCCTCGGAGTCCTCGACGTCGGCTCGAACACGGTCCACCTGCTGGTGGTGGACGCGCACGCCGGTGCCGCGCCGCTGCCGGCGCACTCGCACAAGACCGAGCTGCGCCTCGCCGAGCTCATCGAGGCGGGCGAGCGGATCTCGCGCCGCGGCGTCGACACCCTCGTGCGGTTCATCGAGTCCGCGCAGGGCGTGGCCGAGGACCTCGGCGTCACCGAGACGGTCGCGTTCGCGACCTCGGCGGTGCGTGAGGCGTCCAACGGCGAGGAGGTGCTGGCCGAGGTCCGCGAGCGGACCGGCATCGACCTCGAGGTGCTCTCCGGCGACGACGAGGCGCGGCTCACGTTCCTGGCCGTCCGCCGGTGGTACGGCTGGTCCTCGGGGCGGCTGCTCGTGCTCGACATCGGCGGCGGGTCGCTCGAGATCGCGGTGGGCACCGACGAGGTGCCCGACCTCGCGGCCTCGCTCCCGCTGGGCGCCGGGCGCATGACGCGCGAGTTCCTCTCCCACGACCCCGCCCGCCCGGAGGAGGTCAAGGCCCTGCGCCGCCACGCCCGGGCGAGCATCGCCGAGGTCGCCGGGCGCGTCCTGCGCGCCGGCGAGCCGCGGCACGTGGTCGCCACGAGCAAGACCTTCCGGTCCCTCGCCCGCATCACCGGCGCGGCGCCCTCGAGCGAGGGGCCGTTCGTCAAGCGCGTGCTGCGCCGCGACGACCTGCGCCCGTGGGTGACCAAGCTCGCCGCGATGACGTCGAAGGAGCGCGCCGACCTGCCCGGTGTCAGCGCCGGCCGGGCCCCGCAGCTCGTCGCGGGAGCACTGGTGGCCGAGGCTGCGATGGACGTGCTCGGGCTCGAGCGGCTCGAGATCGCGCCGTGGGCGCTGCGCGAGGGCGTGATCCTCGAGCGGCTGGACCGGATCGCGAGATGACCTCGGAGCAGGTGGCGGTCGCCCCGGCCGGCCTGACCTCGGCGGAGGTCGCGCAGCGGGTGGCGGCGGGGCAGGTCAACGCCGTCAAGGACCGCAACGCGCGCTCGCTCGGCGACATCGCCCGGGCCAACACCTTCACCTACTTCAACGCCCTCATCGGCTCGCTCTGGGTGCTGATGCTGGTGAGCGCACCGCTCATCGACTCGCTGTTCGGCCTCGTGATCGTCATCAACACCGCCATCGGCGTCGTGCAGGAGTACCGCGCTGCGCGCACGCTGGCGAAGCTGTCGCTGGTGGGGCAGAAGCAGGCGCTCGTGCGCCGCGACGGCGCCGAGGTGGAGGTGCCGCCGCACGACCTCGTGCTCGACGACCTCATCGTCATCCGCACCGGCGACCAGATGCTGGTCGACTCCGAGGTCGTCGAGTCGCATGGCCTCGAGCTCGACGAGTCGCTGCTCACCGGGGAGGCCGACCCCGTGGAGAAGGGCGGCGGCGCCGAGGTGCTGTCCGGCTCCTTCGTGGTCGCCGGGTCCGGGCTCGTGCGCGCGACGCGGGTCGGCCACGACTCCTACGCGGCGCGGCTGGCCGACGAGGCGAGCAGGTTCAGCCTCACCCGCTCCGAGCTGCGCGACTCGATCCAGCGGTTCATCCGCTACGTCTCCTACGCGCTGGTGCCGGTCGCGATCCTGCTGTTCGTCTCGCAGTACAACGCCAACGACGGCGCGATCCGCGCGGCCATCGCCGGCACCGTGCCGGGCGTGATCACGATGGTCCCCGAGGGGCTCGTGCTGCTCACGAGCATCGCGATGGCGGTGTCGGTCATCCGGCTGGCGTCCCGGCGCGCGCTCGTGCAGGACATGCCCGCCGTGGAGGTGCTCGCGCGCGTCGACGTCGTGTGCGTGGACAAGACCGGCACGCTCACCGAGCCCGGGATGGCCGTCCACGACGTCGTCGTGCTCGACGGGGCGGCGCCCGTCGACGCGGCGCTCGGGGCGCTGGCGGCCAGCGAGCCCGAGCCCAACCCGACGCTGCTGGCCGTGGCCGGGGGCTACCCCGCCCCCGAGGGCTGGCGCGCGGCGTCGGCCGTGCCGTTCTCCAGCGCCCGCAAGTGGTCGGCGGCGGTGTTCGAGGAGCAGGGCGCGTGGGTGCTCGGCGCGCCCGAGATGCTGCTGCCCGACGGCGACCCGGTCCGCGCCCGCGGCGACGGTCTGGCCCGGGGCGGGGCCAGGGTGCTGGTGCTGGCCCGATCCGCCGGACGGCCGAGCGCGGAGGGCGGCCCGGGCGAGCTGACCCCTGCGGCCCTCGTCGTCATCAACCAGACGCTGCGCTCGGACGCGCCGGACACGGTGCGCTTCTTCCTGGACCAGGACGTGCGGGTCACCGTGATCAGCGGCGACAACGCCGTCACGGTGGGCGCGATCGCCGAGCAGGCCGGGATCCCCGGTGCGGACCGGCCCTACGACGCGCGCGAGCTGCCCGACGACGTCGAGGCGATGGCCGAGGTGCTCGAGTCCACGACCGTGTTCGGCCGCGTGACGCCGGCGCAGAAGCGCGCGATGGTGGGGGCGCTGCAGAGCCGCGGCCACGTCGTCGCGATGACCGGCGACGGCGTCAACGACGTGCTCGCCCTGAAGGACGCCGATCTCGGCATCGCGATGGGGTCGGGCGCCGGGGCGACCCGTTCGGTGGCGCAGATCGTGCTGCTCGACGACGCGTTCTCGGTGATGCCGTCGGTGGTCGCCGAGGGCCGGCGGGTGCTCGGCAACGTCGAGCGCGTGTCGGACCTGTTCCTCACCAAGAGCTTCTACGCGATGGCGGTCTCCATCGCGACGGTGGTGTTCGTGCTGCCGTTCCCCTTCCTCAACCGGCACCTCACCATCGTCACCGCGCTCACGATCGGCACCCCGGCGTTCTTCCTCGCGCTCATGCCGAACACCCAGCGCTTCCGCAAGGGCTTCTTCCGCCGGGTGCTGCGCTTCGCCGCGCCGGCCGGCCTGGTCACGGCGGTCTCGGCGTACGTCACCTACGGGTACGTGCTGGGGCTCACGGGCGACGACGTCGACGACGCCCGGTCCGCCGCCGTGGTGACGCTGTTCGTCACCGCCTGGTGGGTGCTCGTGATGGTGGCCCGGCCGTGGTCGCCGCTGCGCTGGGCGATCTGCGTCTCCATGCTCGTGGCCTTCCTCGGCGTGCTGTTCATCCCGCCGATCTCGCAGCTGTTCGCCCTCGAGTGGCACCCGGACGCGCAGGGCTTCGTCGCCCTCGGCGTGGGCGTCCTCGGCGCAGCCGTGATCGGGCTCATCCGGATCTGGTCCGAGCGCGAGCGCAACCAGGCCACGGATGGTGTCCGGCCCGTCGGCGTCGCAGGATGACGCCGTGAGCCCGCTGGTCACCCTCTCGACCGCATCGACGTTCCCGGAGTCGACGGCGGCCGCCTTCGAGATGGCCGCCCGCCTCGGCTACGACGGCCTCGAGGTGATGGTGCTCACCGACCCGGTGAGCCAGGACCCCGAGGCGCTGCTGCGACTGCGCGACCACTACGGCATCGCGATCACGTCGATCCACGCGCCCTGCCTGCTCGTGAGCCAGCGCGTGTGGGGCACCGAACCGTGGGCGAAGCTGCGCCGCGCCCAGGCCGCGGCCGAGCGGCTCGGGGCCTCGACGGTCGTCGTGCACCCGCCCTTCCGCTGGCAGCGCGACTACGCCCGCGACTTCGTGCAGGGCATCGAGCGGATGGCGTCCGAGACCGACGTGCGCTTCGCCGTCGAGAACATGTTCCCGTGGAAGGCCGCCTCCCAGCAGTTCATGGCCTATCTGCCCGGCTGGGACGTGCGCGACGACGACTACCGCCACACCACGCTCGACCTCTCGCACACGTCCGTGTCGCGCTCGGACGCGCTGGAGATGGCCGCCGACCTCGGCGAGCGCCTCGTGCACGTGCACCTCGCCGACGGCAGCGGGTCCTCGCGCGACGAGCACCTCGTGCCGGGGCGGGGCGACCAGCCGTGCGCCGAGCTGCTCCAGGGGCTGGGCTCCTCCGGCTTCGACGGGCACGTGGTGGTGGAGATCAGCACCCGCAAGGCCGCCGACCGGGCCGAGCGCGAGCTGGCCCTGCGCGAGTCGCTCGACTTCGCGCGCCGCCACCTGGCCGGGGAGCCGGCCGTGCACGAGGAGGCCCGGCCGTGAGCGGCTCCGACGACCTCGCCCGGCAGGTCCTCGACGCCGCGCGCGCCGCGTACGCGGCCCGCGGCTACCTCAACACCACCATGAAGGGCGTGGCCGCCGCGGCCGGGGTCGCGCCGGACGTCGTGCGCCGCTACTACGCCAACCGCGAGGCCCTGTTCGCGGCCGCGATGCGCCTGCCGGTCGACCCCGGGACGTCGATCGCGCAGCTGCTCGCGCCGGGCGTCGACGGCCTCGGCGAGCGCCTGGTGCGGGTCACCCTGCGCATGCTCGACGACCCCGAGACGCGCGAGCAGCTCGCCGAGATGGTGCGCGCCGGCGCCGGGGCCACCAAGGCGACGGCGTCCCTGCGCGAGTTCCTCGAGTCGGCGGTCGTCGACCGCGTGGTGGCGTTCCTCGGCGTCCCGGACGCGCGGATGCGCGTGACCCTCGCGACCTCCTACCTGCTCGGCGTCGCGACGTCGCGCTACGTGCTCCAGGTCGAGCCGATCGCCTCCGCGACCGAGGACGAGATCGTCGCGCTCGTCGCACCGGCCGTGCAGGCCGCGCTCACGACCCCGACCGGAGCCGCACGCCCTCCTCGCACCTGACGCCGTCGCCGCCGCGCGTGGGGCGGAGGCGCGTCGCCCCTGGGTGTCTCGCCGAAGCGCCCGTGGTGGGACGACGGCCACCCGCCCGCCGGAGCGTGGTCCTCCGTGAAGCCGCCGGTGGCCGTGCGAGTTGCGCCCGGAACGCGGCGGAGGTGTCGGGCGAGCTCTGTGGAGACCCGCGTGGGCGTCCACAGCCTGTGGATAGTCAACCGGTGAAATCCCTTGGGATTGCTGGGGTTTGGGGGTTGTGCCTGTCGGTGGTCTCCGATAGCATTCCTACATCCATCCGAAACCAGCCGAACCCGTGGGAGGTGCCCGATGACCGCCGTCGACGACCGGGACACCACGGGTCCTGCGGGTTCGCACT